>JASHTK010000263.1 GCA_030040575.1 Gammaproteobacteria bacterium | reverse complement strand
GATGCCCTCATCATCGACTACCGGCGCAGCGAGCTGCAGATCCTCACCCACCACTCCCCGTTCGCGACGCTCATCCAACGGTGACCGCGACCCCGTGAGGCACGAGGAACGGTCATGTCGGTGATCCAGGTGGTCGTGCTCGCGATCATCCAAGGGCTCGCGGAGCTGCTGCCGGTGTCGAGCTCCGCGCACGTGGTGGTTGCCGAAAAGCTCATGGGCCTCGATCCCTCGGCGCCCGCGCTCACGCTGCTGCTGGTTCTCCTGCACACCGGCACCATGTTCGCCGTCATCGTCTACTTCTGGAGCGACTGGCGGCGCAGCTACTTCGGATCGGCCCGAACCCGCGTGCGCTTCGGCGTGCTCGTCACGGTCGCGACAGCGCTGACCGGCGTGGTCGCGGAGCTCGTGGCGTACGCGCTCGGTAGGCTCGTCCTGCGCTCAACCCCCCATGCGGACGTGGAGGAGCTCTTCGGCCATCTCGAGCTGATCGCTCCGGCGCTGTTCGCGGTCGGGGTGCTCATCGTCGTCGCGGACCGGCTCGAGCGGCGCCAGGCGAAGACCCGCGAGGTCACGGCCGGTCAGAGCGTCGTGATCGGGCTCGTCCAGGGCCTGACGCTCCCGTTCCGGGGTTTCTCGCGCTCGGGCGCGACGATCTCGGTCGGGATGCTCGCCGGCCTCGAGAAGGCCCCCGCGGAGGCGTTCAGCTTCGCGCTCGCCGTGATCCTCACGCCGCCCGTCGTGATCCGCGAGGTGCTGCGCCTCGCAAGGCACGGCGCCCCGCCCGCGGCGCCGGCCATGCACTCCGTCGTGGGACTCGATGTGCTCGGCGGGGTGCTCGCCTTCGGCGCCGGACTGCTCGCCCTCAAGTGGATCAGCGTCTGGCTCGAGCGGGGCCGATGGTACTATTTCGGCGCTTACTGCATGGTGGCCGCGGTGGCGGTCGAGCTGCTGCATCGTACCGGGTACTGATCCGGTCGATGACCGGAGCGAGCGCCGCGACCGCCCGAAGAGGATGCCGAGAATGGGCCGAGGATTGCTGGTGACGGCCGTCTGCGCTCTGCTGATCGCCATCGGGTACGGCTTGGGCGCACTCGCCGAGTCGTTCTCGCTCAACGAGTGCTACGCCTCGAGCCTGCGCACGCTCGCCGCGAGGGCCGACCGGACGGCCATGTCGAAGAGCGATGCGGCCATCGCGCGGTTCCGGGACCTCGTCCAATCGCTCCCGCTCGCAGGCCCGAGGACCAACTGCAAACGGGTCGAGCTCGCCGTGGAGATCCCGGACCCGCTCGCCGCGGCAGGCCCGCAGCCCTGACCGGCCCCTGCGGGCCGCTTCGCGCCCGGCACGGTCGTGCCCGGTCCCTCCTCACGCGCGCGCTCGCTCGGTCGCGGCGGTTCCCGTTCGGCGCCGCGCCCGGCGCTGCTCGACGGCTCGTGCGAGCCGCTCGAGCACCTGCACCGAGGTCGGCCAGTCGATGCAGCCGTCGGTGATGCTCTGGCCGTACACGAGCGTCCGGCCGGGGAGCAGCTCCTGGCGGCCGCCGACCAGATGACTCTCCACCATGACTCCGGCGATTCGCCCGTCACCGGCCTCGACCTGACGGGCGATGGCCTCCACCACGGCCGGCTGCTGCTCGGGACGCTTGCCGCTGTTGCCGTGGCTCGCGTCGATCATCACGCTCGTCGTCACGCCCGCGGCCGAGAGCTCGGCGCAGGCCGCATTCACGCTCGCGGCGTCGTAATTCGGGGTCTTGCCGCCGCGCAGGATGACGTGGCAGTCGGCGTTGCCCGCCGTCGCCGCGATCGCGCTGCGGCCCTGCTTGGTGACGGCGAGGAAGTGATGAGGCTCGGAGGCGGCGCGGACCGCATCGACGGCGATTTTCACGTTGCCGTCGGTGCCGTTCTTGAACCCGATCGGGCAGGAAAGCCCCGAGGCGAGCTCGCGATGCACCTGGCTCTCGGTGGTCCGCGCGCCGATCGCGCCCCAGGAGACGAGGTCCGCGATGTACTGCGGCGTGATGATGTCGAGGAACTCGCAGCCGGCCGGTAACCCGAGCTCGTTGATCGCGAGCAGCAGCCCGCGAGCGAGCCGCAGCCCCTCGTTGATGCGAAAGCTGCCGTCGAGGTCCGGATCGTTGATGAGGCCCTTCCAGCCGACCGTCGTCCGCGGCTTCTCGAAGTACACGCGCATGACGATCGCGAGCGTGTCCTCGAGCCGCGCCCGCTCGCGCGCGAGCCGCGCCGCGTACTCCCCCGCGGCGCGCACGTCGTGGATGGAGCAGGGCCCGATCACCACGGCGATCCGGTCGTCCGCGCCGTGCAGGATGCGCTGCAGGGCGGCGCGCGCGGCGTTCACGGTGGACGCCGCCCGCTCGGTGCACGGCTGCTCGCCGAGCAGGGTCTCGGGGGTCGTGAGCTCGCGCATCTCGCGGATGCGCAGGTCGTCGGTCTTGCTCGGCACGGTTCGCACTCCGATCCGCGCGCCCCTCGCGGAAAAAAAAACCGCCAGGGGTCTGGCGGCTTTCTGGATACGCTACGACTTGCTCGGAAATCTCAAGTCGAACGCAGCTCCTGCGCCGCCGGTGTGACGGACCAATAAAAGTACTCAAAGCGGCAGGCGCGGCACTCGATCATCGGTCACTCATAGCACACCGGCCGCGCCCGATGCAAGTGCCGGCCGCGCCTGGCACCCGTGCCGGGCGCGCCCGCGCTCAGTGCAGCGTCGGGCGCGGATCGCGAGCCGCGCGCAGCACCTTGAGAATCGCATCGACGACGAGCTGCGGCTCATCGAGCTGAATGTTGTGGCCGGCGTGGGAGGCGATGACGTGGGTGCTGTGCCTGGAGAGGCCGAGCAGATCCTTCTGCAGCTCGCTCCAGACCCGATCGAGCTGCGCGGCAAGCGCTTCGGGCAGCCCCGCAGGGCGCAGCGCGCGCGGACTGTGCGACAGCACGACGAGGGGCTTGTCGTCGAGCGGTCGAGTGGCCCGTACCTGCTCGGCGCTCATGGTGAAGTCGATCCGCTCGGCGATGAGCGACGGATCGGACCAGCCGCGCAGGCGCCGGATGATCGCCGACTCTCTGATGGAGCGCGGCGGCAAGACCTTCGCGAAGCGCCTCCACTGCTCGGGGTGCGAGGAGTCGACGAGCACCATGCCCGCGACCTCCTCGGGGTGCTCGCTCGCGAACACCCGCACGTTGAAGCCGCCGATCGAGTGGCCGACGAGCACGTAAGGCGGATCGACGCCCGCCTGCTTGAGCGTGCGGCGCAGGTCGCGGGTCATCTCGAGGCTCGTGCGGGGCGCGGACGGCTCGCTGCTCCAGCCGAGCCCCGCCCGGTCGTGCATGAGGATGCACGTCGTCTTCTCGATCTGGCGCAGCACTCGCGGCCAGCCGAGCAAGAGCGGCCGCAGAAAGGCCGCCTCGATCGAGAGGCCGGCGCCTTGATCGACGACGACGGCGGGGGTGCCCTCGCCGCGGCAGATGTAGCGCAGCGTTCGCTGGCCGATCCGCACGCTCTCGAAGTCAGGGTGCACGGCGAGCCTCGGCACGGGGCGCGCGAGGCTCGCCCGGCGTGAGCTCCGCGCGCAGCGTCTCGAAGATCGGGTGCAGGGCGTCGCTCACTCGGGCAGGATACACGCTCGCAGAGTCGCCGGCGCCGACTGCGCGGTGGGCGCCTGCGGAGGCCGTCATGGCGCACTCATCAGCGAGCGATGCGGGCAATCGGGTCCATCCTGGTGGCGTACCCGGCCGAGCGATTCGCGCGAGCCGGGCTCGCGCAGGCGAGTGGGCCTCGACCTCGCACGAGCGGCCGCTCGATGCGGTCGGATTTGAGATCCTGCCGTATGTGCTCGCGGAGCCGGAGTGCCGGGTGCTCGCGGCGCGCCTCGGCGCGTGCGGCACCGCGCGGGCCGGCGTGGGGGACCTTCTCTCGCATGCCTGGTGCCGTGAGCTTGCGAGGCGGATCGAGCGGCACTTCGGCATCGCGCGGCGGCTTCGGCCAGGCGCCGTCGCGGTGCAGTGCACGCTCTTCGAGAAGTCCACGCAGCACGACTGGCTCATTGCCCTGCACCAGGATCTGAGTGTGCCGGTGCGCGAGCGCGCGAGCTGCGAGGCCTGCCGCGGCTCGACCCAGAGGGAAGGCCGGGTATTCGTGCAGCCGCCCCTCACCGTGCTCGAGGAGCTGCTCGTCGCGCGGCTGCATCTCGATGACTGCACCGCCTCGAACGGAGCGCTGCGCGTCGTGCCCGGCTCGCACCGCCATGGCCGGCTCAGCGAGCGCCGCATGCAGGCGCTGCGGGCGGCGAGCGGCGAGGTCGTGTGCGCCGTTCCGCGGGGCGGCGTGCTGCTGATGCGTCCGCTCCTGATGCATGCCTCCGCGAAGGCACTCGAGCCGACTCCGCGGCGAGTGCTGCACTTCGTCTTCGGGCCGCCGCGGCTGCCGGAAGGCCTCGCGTGGGCGCTCGACTGACGCCGAGCGCGGCGAAGGGGCGATCATTCACTTCAGGGTGTGTCAACATCGCGGGACCGCGCAGGAGGACCACGCTCGTGAAACTCGGACTCGACGGCAAACTGGCGATCGTCACCGGCTCGACCGCCGGAATCGGATTCGCCGCGGCCCAAGCGCTCGCCGGCGAGGGTGCGCGCGTCATGCTCAATGGCCGCACGCAGGCCCGCGTCGATGCGGCGATCGCCGAGCTGCGGAAGGGCGCGCCGGGCGCGGAGGTGCGCGGCGTCGCCGCGGATGTGAGCACCGCCGAGGGCTGCGCGCGGCTCACGGAGGCGTGCCCGGAAGCCGACGTGCTCGTCAACAACATGGGCATCTTTGAGCCGAAGCGCTTCGAGGAGATCTCCGACGGGGACTGGCTGCGCTTCTTCGAGGCGAATGTCCTGAGCGGCGTGCGGCTCGCCCGTCACTACGTGCGCGGCATGCGCGCGCGCAACTGGGGGCGGATCGTCTTTGTCTCGAGCGAGTCGGGCGTGCAGATCCCGGCGGAGATGATCCACTACGGCGTGAGCAAGACGGCCCAGATCGCGGTGGCGCGCGGGCTTGCCGAGACGCTCACCGGCACGAACGTGACCGTGAACAGCGTGCTTCCCGGGCCGACGGCCTCGGAGGGCGCGAGCCGCTTCGTGGCCGAGGCCGCCGCCGCGACCGGCAAGGACGCGGCGACCCTCGAGCGGGAGTTCTTCACGACGGCTCGGCCGTCCTCGATCCTCAAGCGGTTTGCGACGCCCGCCGAGGTGGCGAGCCTCATCGCGTACGTCTGCAGTGACAAGGCCTCGGCGACGACGGGCGCGGCGCTGCGCGTGGACGGTGGAGTGGTGCGTGCGATCGTCTGAGGGCTCGAGCACGGCGGCGCCTCGGTCGCGGTGGCTCGCGCTCGCGAGCCTCGGGCTCCTCGGCGTTGGGGCGCTCGCGCACGCGCGGGCGGATCCGGCGCGGATCCTCACGTTCATCGAGGTCCGAGGCGGGGCGTCCGAGCGCGCGCAGGCACTCTTGCGCGAGTACGCCCGGTCGCTGCGCCGCACCGCGGCGCCGCCTGAGGTGGCGGTCCTCGAGGAGGTCGATCGATCCGCGCGCTTCGTGCTGCTCGAGAGCGATGCGGACGCCGAAGCGCTCGTCGCGCTCGAGCGGCAGGCGCGGCCGGCGTGGCAGCCGCTCGGGGCGCTGCTTACCGCGCCCGCGGATCGTCGCGCCTACCGCGAGCTGAGCGGGGGTTGTGAGGCCCGACGGAGGCGCTCCGGTCCAGCCGCTCGGCGGGCGAGCCGCCTCGAGCCGCACGCGGCGTCTCGGCCGCTCTATGAGGTCGCGCATCTCGACATCGCAGGCCCGATGCGCCCCGGACCGCTCGCGGTCCTCGCGCGGCTCGCCGGCGCCGCCTGCGCGAGGCAGGGCAATCTCGGCTTCGCGCTGTGGCAGCAAGCCGACCGCGGCAATCACTTCAACCTGGTCGCGCTCTGGAGGCGCTCGACGGATCTCGAGGCCTTCGCGGCGAGCGGGGCGGCGCGCGAGTTTCGCGCCGCGGTCGCGCCGTGGCTCGGATCGCCCTACGACGAGCGGCTCTACCGCCCGCTCGATCTCGACTGAGGATCGAGGATCCGCGGCGGCGCGCGGCTTGCGCCCCGGCGGGTCGTTGACTACATTCGGACCCACCGAGGCACGCGCGGAACCGCACCGGTTCGCGGGCGCGGCCGCTCAAAGGGGTCCGGGTGACGGCGGGAGACATCGAGGAATCGGTCCGCAGCGTCGCGGCGCAGATCGTGTACGTCGCGCCGGGCTCGTTCATCAACCGCCGCTTCGTCGCGCCGGCCGTCGAGCACAACACGGGCCGGTTCGAGGCGCACACCGTGACGGTCCGCGACGGGCGCTCGATCGCGGGACACTTCACGCTCGACACGCACGGCTTCGTGCTGACCGCGCATCGCAGCCGCATCGCCGATTTCTTCGACCAGCAGGCCGTCGATGCGGCCTACCCCGCGGAGGTCACCGAGGCGGTGCGGGCGCTCACCGGCGCGACGCGCGTCGCCCCGCTCGGCTGGATGGCGCGCACCTCGGGCGACCTGTCGCGATTCGAGCGACCGGCAAGCGGCTACACTCATCGCGGCGGCGTGCAGCCTCCGGCCGGGGAGGCGCATGTCGATACGGCGCTCGACCGCGTGGACCGCATGGCGCGCGCCACCTACGAGCGCGTCTTCCCCGACGGGCGCGGCTACTCGCGCTTCATCTTCTCGAGCTTCTGGCGCGCCTTCTCCGAGCCCCCGCAGGACATGCCGCTCGCGGTGTGCGATGCGCGCAGCGTGCGGCGGGAGGAGGGCACGACCAACACGATGTTCGTCGTGGACCGGCTGCCGGACGAGGCGACCATGCTCGGGCCGATGCCGAACGAGGACAGCGTCCCCGCCGCCGCGATCTTCCACTACAGCCCCGCGCACCGCTGGTGGTACTTCTCGAGCATGACGCGCGATGAGGCCCTGCTCATCAAGTTTCACGATTCCGACCGCAGCAAGGCGTTGCGCACGCCGCACACGGCCTTTCGCGACGCGAGCTTCCCCGGCGCGAAGCCGCGCTGCAGCGTGGAATTCCGCACGGTCGCGTATTTCGAGTGACCGCGCGGCGCGCGACGGGCACCGAGCAAGCGGGAGCGACGACGATGCAAGATCTCGAGGGGAAAGTTGCCTTCATCACCGGCGGGGGGTCGGGCGTCGCGCTCGGTCAAGCCAAGGTGTTCGCCGAGGACGCGCGCATGAAGGTGGTGATCGCGGACATCCGCCGCGATCACCTCGAGGAGGCCATGGGGTACTTCGCCACGCGCGGCCTGCCGGTTCATCCCATCCATCTCGATATCACCGACCGGGAGGCGTACGTGCGCGCCGCCGACGAGGCGGAGAGGGTGTTCGGACCTGTCGACCTGCTCTGCAACACCGCGGGCGTGAGCCAATTCGGGCCCATCGAGAGCGCGACCTACGATGATTGGGACTGGCAGCTCGAGGTGAACTTGAAGGGCATGATCAACGGCGTGCAGACCTTCATGCCGCGCATGATCGCCCGCGCGGCGGGCGGCCACATCGTCAACACCGCCTCCATGTCGGCCTTCGTCGCGCTGCCGAGCACGGCGATCTACTGCACGACGAAGTACGCGGTGCGCGGCCTCTCCGAGTCGCTGCGCATCGAGCTCGAGCGGTACGGGATCGGGGTCTCCCTGCTCTGCCCCGGGGGCGTCAACACCAACATTCACGAGTCGGTGCTCGCGCGCCCGGCGCGATTCGGGCGCACCGGCTACTACGGCGCCGATCCGGAGGTCTTCAAGCGCCTGAAGTCGGTGATCGAGAGCGGCTTCGATCCGGTCGATCTCGCGCGCATCGTGCTCGCGGCCGTCCGGCGCAACGAGTTCTGGATCCTGCCCTATCCGGAGTTCATTCCGACCCTCGAGCGGTACCACAAGACCGTGATCGCCGCCCTGCGTGAGTACGAGAGCGATCCGGACTACGAGCGCCGCAAGAAGCTCGGCCGGCACATGCCCGGAGCGCAATAGCCCGGGGCCGCAAAGTCCGCTATTCTGTGGGCGACAGCGAGGACGATCCGAGCCTCGACCCCGCCCGCTCAGGGCGACCAGCGACATTTTTTTGAGAAGAACCGGGAGATGAAATGAGCGAGATGAGCTTGGAGGATCTGCTCCAGGGCGCCGGAAACACGGTGCGGTTGCTGCGCCATTCGCAGGCCGGACCGAACGTGTACCCAGGAGTGCCTCCGGAATTCACCAATTGGCGCGACGAGCAGCGGGCGTGGCAGAAGACCTGCGTGCTGTTCAACCAGTCCTATCACATGGCGGATCTCGCCGTCGAGGGACGCGACGCCTTCAAGATGCTCGCATATCTCGCCTACAACTCCTTCAAGGGCTTTGAGCCCGGCCGGGCGAAGCAGTTTGCTCCCGTGAGCCACGACGGCTACATCATCGGCGATGTGATCCTGTTCTACCTTGCGGAAAATAAGTTCAATCTCGTCGGCCGCGCGCCGGCGCTCGAGTGGGTCCAGTACCACGCGGCAACCGGCGGCTACGACGTGAAGGTCGAGCTCGATCAGCGCACGGCGCTGCGCAAGGACGGGCGGCGCAAGGCGTACCGCTTCCAGGTGCAGGGGCCGAACGCGATGCGCGTGATGGAGCGGGTGCTCGGTGCAGCACCGCCGGAGCTGAAGTTCTTCCACATGTCGACGGTCAGCATCGCCGGCAAGCCGGTGCACGCGTTCCGGCACGGCATGGCCGGTCAGCCGGGCTTCGAGCTGTTCGGGCCGTGGGACGACGGCGAGGCGGTGCGCGAGGCGCTCGTGCGTGCCGGGGAGGAGTTCGGGTTGCGGCAGTGTGGAGGCCGCGCCTATTCCTCGAATGCGCTCGAGTCCGGGTGGATCCCCTCGCCGCTGCCGGCGGTGTACTCGGGGGAGCGGATGAAGCCATACCGCAAGTGGCTCACCGCGAAGAGCTACGAGGCCGGGGCCTCCCTCGGCGGCAGCTTCCTCTCCGACCACATCGAGGACTACTACTTCACGCCCTGGGACCTCGCCTACGGCGGCTTCGTGAAGTTCGATCACGACTTCATCGGCCGCGAGGCGCTCGAGAGGAAGGCGCAGGGTCCGCACCGCAGGAAGGTGACCCTCGCCCTCAACAACGAGGATGTGACCCGCACCTTCGGCACGATGTTCAACAAGGAGGTTCGCGCGAAGTACTTCGATTTCCCATCGGCCGTCTACGCCATGCACCTCTTCGACCGCGTGCTCTCGGGCAGCAAGCCGGCCGGCGTCTCGACCTGGATCGGCTACAGCTCGAACGAGGGCAAGATGCTCACGCTCGCGGTGCTCGATGCGGAATTCGCCGAGCCCGGCAACGAGGTCACCCTGATCTGGGGCGAGCCCGGCGGCGGCACGACGAAGCCGACGGTCGAGCCGCACGTTCAGGCGGAGATTCGCGCCGTCGTGAGCCCTGCGCCGTACACGGAGGTCGTGCGCAAGTCGTACGCTCCGGGAGGCTGGCGCGCGACCGGGACGGCATGAGCGGAGGGCGGCGCGAGCCCGCTCGCGCCGCCTCGCCTCGACTTGGGGGGATGTCGCATGGCGGAATCGGAGAGTTACGATTTCATCATCGTCGGGGCGGGGACGGCCGGGTGCGTGCTCGCGAACCGGCTCTCGGCGGACCCCGCGAATCGGGTGCTGCTGCTCGAGGCGGGCGGGGACGACCGGCCGCTGCACAACCTCAAGCACTTCCGCTCGAACCTCATGGTTCACATGCCGATCGGGTTCGGCCGGACGCTGAACGATCCGAACGTCAACTGGCTGTACGAGACGGAGCCGGACGAGGGCTCGGGCGGGCGCAAGCACAAGTGGCCGAAGGGCAAGGTGCTCGGCGGCTCCTCCTCGATCAACGGCCTGCTCTACATCCGCGGCCAGGCCGCCGATTACGACGATTGGCGGCAGATGGGGTGCGAGGGCTGGTCCTACCGCGAAGTGCTGCCTTACTTCCGTCGCGCCGAGCACCAGGAGCGCGGCGCGAGCGAGTGGCACGGCACCGGCGGCCCGCTCAACATCTCCGACATCACCGAGAAGCACCCGATCTCCGCGGCGCTGCTCGAGGCGGCGGTGCAGGCGGGCATTCCGCGCTCCGAGGATATCAACGCCGCGAGCCAGGAAGGGGTCACCTGGTTTCAGCTGTCGATCAAGAACGGGCGCCGCCACTCCGCGGCCGTCGGCTATCTGCACCCGGTGATGGGGCGGCGGAACCTGCGGGTGGCGACCGAAGCGCAGGCGGTGAGGATTTCGTTCGCGGGCAAGAGCGCGGCCGGTGTCGAGTACTTGCAGGGCGGCGAGCGGCGCAGCGCCAAGGCTCGGCGCGAGGTGATCCTCGCCGCGGGCGCCGTCGCCTCGCCGCAGTTGCTCGAGGTGTCAGGTGTCGGACGCGGCGAGGTCCTGCAGCAGCACGGCATTGCCGTCCTGCACGAGCTGCGGGGCGTCGGCGAGAACCTTCAGGATCACTTCATGGTCGGCTGCCAGTGGCGGCTGAAGCGCGGGTGCGTGAGCGTGAACGAGCTCTCGCGCGGCGGCCGGCTGCTCAAGGAGATCGTGAAGTACGCGCTTGCCCGCAAGGGGCTGCTCACGTTCGCCGTCGCGCACATCGTCGCCTTCTGCCGCACACGTCCGGAGCTCACCCGCCCGGACCTGCAGTTCCACATGATGGCGGCGTCCATGGATCTCGAGATCCTCGGCAAGACGCAGGCTCTGGTGCTCGAGCGCGAGCCCGGGCTCACCTGCACGCCCTGCCAGATCCGTCCGGAATCGCGCGGCTCGGTGCACATCCAATCGCCCGACGCGGTCGTCTATCCGCGCATCGTGCCGAACTATCTCGCCCATCCGACCGACCGGGCGGCCGCCATCGCCGGACTGAAGTGGGCGCGCCGGATCATGACCCAGCCGGCGATCGTGCCGTACCTCGCCGCGCCCGGCGACCCGTTCGGTGACACGGACGAGAGCATGCTCGGCTACTGCCGCGTCGCGGGCGCGACGCTCTACCACGCGGTCGGCACGTGCAAGATGGGCCGCGATCCCCTCGCGGTCGTCGATCCGCAGCTGAGGGTGCACGGCGTCGAGCGCCTGCGCGTGGTGGACGCTTCCATCATGCCGCACATCAGCTCGGGCAACACCAACGCGGCGACGGCGATGATCGCCGAGAAAGCGTGCGACCTGATCCTCGGGAAGAGCCCTGCCGCGTAGCGGGCGGCGCGCGCCGCGCACGCGGCCGCGCCGTCACACGAGGAATTTGCGTCCGGCCTCGACGATCTTGCGCTCCTGCGTGCCGAGGTCGGCGGGCGGGGGCACGGCCTGCCCGCGCTTCACCGCGGGCCGCGCGCCGACGAGCGCGATCCAGCGCTCGAGGTTCGCGAGTCCCTCGATGCTGACGCCCGACCAGCCGTGGCCGATGACCCACGGCCAGGTCGCGATGTCGGCGATCGAGTACTCCCCGGCGAGGTACTCGCTCTCCCCGAGCCGCCGGTCGAGCACCCCGAGGAGCCGCAGCGTCTCGCGCTGATAGCGCTCGATCGCGTAGGGGATCTTCTCGGGCGCGTAGCGGTAGAAGACGTTGGCCTGGCCCATCATCGGCCCGATGCCGCTCATCTGGAACATGAGCCACTGGATCACGCGGCTGCGCGAGTGCGCGTCGTGGCCGAGCAGCCGGCCCGTCTTCTCGGCGAGATAGATGAGGATCGCGCCGGACTCGAAGACGGCGAAGTCCCCCTCGTGATCGACGATCGCCGGGATGCGCCCGTTCGGGTTGATCTTCAGGTACCACTCGGCCTTCTGCTCCCCCTTCGAGAGCGCGATCGGGTGGACCTCGTACGGGAGCTCGAGCTCCTCGAGCGCGATCGAGACCTTGCGGCCGTTCGGTGTCTCGGAGGTGTACAGGTCGATCATGCGGGGCGTCCTCGCGCTCGGGCCGCGGCCTGCATCGGCGAGGGCATGGCGAGCGCCGCGACCACGGCGGGTCGCGCCCGCATGCGACGATGCCAGTCCATCACCCGCGGCGAGACCGTCTCGCTCATGATATCGGAGAAGCGACCGGGCATGTTCGCCGCCATGGCGAAGCACGCGACGTCCGCGAGCGAGTAGTGCGGGCCGGCGAGCCAGGGGCCGCTCGCGAGCGCCGCCTCCATCTTGCCGATTCCCTCGGCGAGCGTCCGCCGCCAGGCCGCCATCTGCTCGGCCGTGTAGCCCTGGGCCGCGGCAATCCGCCACTTCTCCCGCTTCTCCTCACGCGGGATCCGGGCGAGCTTCGCCGCGAACTCCTCGGGGGTGAGCCGGTCGGTGATGGTGTGGATCATGAGCTGCCAGCCGATCTGGCTCAGGGCGGGGCGGAAGTACTCATCGACGTACTTGGTCAAGACGCGCATTCTCGCGCACTCGATCGGGTCGGCCGGGCGCAGCGCGGGCGCGGGGAAGACCTGATCGAGATACTCGTTGATGACGGTCGATTCGGTGATCACCGTTCCGTCGTGGACCAGAACGGGCACCTGCCCGTCCGGATTGATCGCGAGGAACCGAGGCTCGTGCTGCTCGAACGCCTGGATGTTGACGAGGTGGCTCACGAACTCAAGGCCCTTCTCCTTCAAGCACAGCAGCACCTTCAGGCTGTTCGAGGCGGGTTCGGCGTGATACAGCTCGAGCATGCCCGGAACCGACCCTCAGGTGGGCTTGACGGGGCGCTTGCGGCCCATGGCCCGGGCACGCTCCGGGTCCTTCGGCACCGGGTAGGCGGCGAGGATCGCCTCGAACTTGCTCTCCGCCCAGCCGCGGTACTCGCCGTGCGTGATGACATAGAGCTGGTTGGCACGGATCGCCTCGAGCACCCGGCGCCCGGCCTCGAGCGGGTCGGACCAGTCGGCCGCGTCCTCCCGCGTCGCGAGTCGCTCCTCCTCGGCCTCATAGCCCGAGTGCCCTCGATAGCGCGCGGGGCGGTTGCGGCCGGCCTCCCGGATGTTCGTCTTGAACGGCCCGGGCAACAGCACGGAGACGCCGATGCCGTGATCCGCGAGCTCATCGCGCATGGCCTCGCCCATCGCGAGAAGTGCCGCTTTGGCAGTCGCATAGATCGCGGCGTTGCGAGGCGAGGGCGTGATCGCCGAGAGCGAGGAGGTGATCACGATGTGGGCGCCCCGCCGCTGCTGGATCATGCGGGGCAGGAAGGTGCAGAGCGCGTTCACGGTTCCGCCGAGGTTCACCTCGAGCCCGAAGTCCCAGTCGTCGAACGTCGCGGTGGCGAGCGGTCCGGCGATTCCGACTCCGGCGTTGCTCACGAGCACCTGCACCCCGCCGAGACTCTCGAATGCTTCGTCCGCGGTTTGCGCAAATGCCTCGCGGTCGGTCACGTCGAGCTTGCGCCCGAGGACGCGCTGGCCTTGACCGAGGGAGTCGAAGAGCGCGAGCGCCCGCTGCAGGTGGTCCGTGCGCAGGTCCGCGATCATCACTCGCATCCCGGCATCGACCAGCACTCGGGCGATGCCGAGCCCGATTCCGCTCGCTCCGCCGGTGACGAGAGCGCCCTTCCCCTCGAGCTGTTCCATATCCCCTCGCGTCGCGACGAGCGGCCTCGCGAGCCGAAGACGCGCATCGTCCACAGTCGGCACCGCTCCGTCAACGCGCCTCCCGCGGCGAGGCCTGCCGCTCACGCCGAGGCGAGACGCGAGACTTCGATCTACGATCCGGCCGCGTCGGGCGATTCGAACGCGCCGCGCCACCCTCGGAATGACCGGAACACTGTCGATTAACTGATTGATCGATATATCAGTTTCGTCGCGCCTCGCACCGGCCTCACCGCGAGGGCGGCGCACGCGACCGATTCCGGGAACCCGTCCCGGCCTTGACGGGAGCGCTTCCCTGGCAAGGCTCCGGGAGCGTCGCGGACACTGCACCGCACCCACGGAGAGTGATCAGGGGGCTGCCGATGAGACGAATGTGCATCGCTTGGGGTGCGTGGTGGTGCTGTGCGCTCGGGCTGTGGCCGTCGCTGGAGGCCGCGGCCGATCCGCCGACTGTCGTCGCCCAAGGGGCTGCATCCACGGCGCCCCTCGCGACCGTGGTCGTTCAGGCGACCGCCATTCCCGGCTCTGCGATCAATGTCGAGGACGTTCCGGCCAACGTGCAGATGCTCTCCTCGTCGGACCTGTCGCTCGAGGGCACGCCCGACCTCACGCAGGCGCTCGAGACACAGCTCGCGAGCATCAACATCGACGACAATCTCGACGACCCGTTTCAGCCCGATGTCCTGTATCGCGGCTTCGAGGCCTCCCCGGTGGTTGGAACGCCCGAGGGCCTCGCCGTGTACCAGAACGGGGTGCGCATCAACGAGGCGTTCGGCGATGCGGTCAACTGGGACCTGTTTCCCGATTTCGCCATCGACCGCGTGGAGATCGTGAGCTCGAGCCCGGTCTACGGCCTCAATGCCCTCGGCGCCGGCATCTCCCTCACCATGAAGAACGGCTTCGACTACCAGGGAGGCGACGCCGAGGTGTCGGGAGGCTCCTTCGGGCAGCGCAACGCCGAGGTGCAGTACGGGGCGAATTCGGGAATATTCGGGGTGTACGTGGCGGCGCGCGGGCTCGACGACGACGGCTGGCGCCTGTTCTCCCAGTCTCATCTGCGCCAGCTCTACACGGCGCTCAGCGTCCACACGGACACGGCGCAGCTCGACCTGAGCTACACGCGGGCGAACAATCTTCTCGAGGGCCAGGGCGCTGCGCCGGTGCAGGAGCTCGCGGTCAGTCGCGAGCTCGTCTTCACCGGGCCGCAGAACAACGTCAACGGCCTCGACTTCCTGACGCTGAACGGCGCGCTCAAGCTCACCGAGGCGCTCTCGCTGCAGAGCGTCCTTTACGACCGCCAGTACTCGCAGAGCGTCTCGAACGGCAACACGACGAACTACGAGTCCTGCAGCGTCCCACCGTACGTCGGCGACCTCTGTCAACCCGATGCGATGACGCCCCTCACCAATGCGGCCGGCCAGATCCTGCCGGACATCTCCGAGGGCGGATCCCTTCCGATCGGTGAGAACGACTACGAGGAGATTCATGCCTACGGTCGAGGCGGCTCCTTGCAGGCGACGGACAGCGCGTCCCTCTTTGGCCTCCCGAACCATTTCGCAACCGGCGCGACGGTCGATTATGCGAAGCTCGGATTCTTCTCCGGCACCCAGGTGGGGGTGATCACCCCTCTGCTGCTCGTGGCCCCGTCCGACCTCATCGTGGATACCCCCGAGAGCTCACCCGCCAACGCGGAATTCGGCGATGCGACACCCGTGTTCCTCCGGGCCTTCAACAAGTACTACGGCTTCTACCTCACCGACACGCTCGATCTCACCTCGGCGCTCTCGCTCACCGCGAGCGGCCGCTACAACGTCGCGGACATCGATCTCGAGGATCAGCTCGGCACGAACCTTACCGGCAACAACCGCTACACCCACTTCAATCCGGCGATCGGCGGGACTTACAAGATTCTGCCCACCGTCACGGCGTACGCCGGCTTCTCGGAGAACAACCGCACACCGGATGCGAGCGAGATCGAGTGCTCGAACCCGCTGCAACCCTGTCTGCTCCCGTCCAATCTCGCCGGCGACCCTCCGACCCTCAAGCAGGTCGTCTCGCACACGGTCGAGCTCGGGCTGCGCGGAACGCTCCCCTCTTCCCCCGCGGCATCCGGAGCCTTATCCTGGAATGTGAGTGTGTTCCGGACGAGCCTGTACGATGACATCTACGGCATCGCGACGTCGGTGAGCAGCGGATTCTTCGCGAATATCGGCTCGACGCGGCGGGAGGGAGTCGAGACCGGCTTGAAGTACGAGGCCGAGCGGTTCTCCGCCTACCTCAACTACAGCTACGTCGATGCCTCGTTCCGCTCGGCCCTGCTGCTGCCCTCGCCGTCCAATCCGTTCCAGGACGCCGAGGGCAACATTCAAGTCGAGCCGGGCGATCGCCTGCCGGGCATTCCGCTCCACCGCCTCAAGACGGGAGTCGACTACAAGATCCTGCCGCAGTGGTCGGTCGAGGCCTCGCTGATCGTTCAGACCGACCAGTATTTCTTCGGCGACGAATCCAATCAGCTCGCGCCGATGCCCGGCTATCACGTGGTGGACCTCGGTACGAAGTACTCGGTCAACCGGCACTTCGAGCTCTTTCTCACCCTCGACAATCTGCTCGATGCCAAGTACGCGACCTACGGCATCCTGAGCGATCCAACCGGCATCGGCACTCCCGGGATTCCGCCGGGCTCGTATACCAACGGGCCGGGAGTCGACAACCGCTTCGAGAGCCCCGCCTATCCGTTCGCGGTGTATGGGGGGTTTCACCTCTATCTGTGATGCCGCGTGGAGTGTGGACATGTGCGCTCGCGGCGCTCACCTTCGGCGGTGTCGGCACTGTCGGCCTCGCCCTGGCGCGAGCGAGCGCGGGCCCCCCGTATGGGCTCGCCACGCGGATCACGCCGCGGGCGTACCTCAGCATGCCCGCGCGAGCGGACGGCAGGCTCCCGCGGCGGCTCTCTCAGACCGGCGCCTTCCGCGACACCCCGGACCTCATCGCATCGAGGGGGCTCATTCCCTACGACCTCGTCGTTCCGTTCTGGTCGGACGGGGCGCGCAAACAACGCTGGGTGGCCGTGCCGAGGGGGCACATCCGCTTCGCGCCGACGGGAGAGTGGCAGTTTCCGGCCGGCACGGTGTTCGTCAAGACGTTCGAGCTGCCGATCGATGAGCGCCACCCCGAGGTCACCCGCCGCCTCGAGACGCGACTCCTGGTGCGCGACAGCGCGGGCGGGGTCTACGGAGTCGTCTACAAGTGGCGAGCGGACGGGAGCGAGGCGGACCTGCTCACCTCGAGCCTCACCGAGCAGATCCCGGTCCGCACCGCGAGCGGCGGCGTGCGGATGCAAACCTGGTACTACCCGAGCCGGCACGATTGCCTCACCTGTCACACCGCCCGAGCGGGCGGCGTGCTCGGCGTGAAGACGCGGCAACTGAACCGCGACCTCACCTATCCCTCCGGAGTCACGGATAACGAGCTGCGCGCGTGGAATCACATCGGGTTGTTCGCGCCCGCATTCGCCGACTCGGACCCGGCGAGCTTTCCGAGGCTTGCGGCGACCGACGATACGGCGCGCAGCCTCGAGGACCGCGCTCGATCCTATCTCGACGCGAACTGTGCCCAGTGCCACCGCCCGGGCGGGACCGCCGCGTACTTCGACGCTCGATACGATACGCCCCTCAACGATCAGGAGCTGATCGATGGGCGCATCCTCTACGATCTCGGAATCGATCGGCCACGCGTGATCTCCCCGCACGACGTCTGGCGCTCGATCGCGCTCGTGCGCATGGACACGGTCGGCGACGCGAGGATGCCGCCGCTTGCGCGCGAGACGATCGACGAGCGGGGCGTCGCGCTCCTGCGCAGCTGGATCGAGAGCCTGCCGGGCCGCGCCGTGCTCGCCCCCCCGGTGATCGCTCCCGCGGGCGGAACCTACGCAGGCCCGATCGAGGTATCGCTCGAGGACGCTGAGCCGGGCGCCGACGTCCACTACACGCTGGACGGAAGCGCTCCGGGGCTATCCGATCCGCGTTACCACGGCCCGATCCGGATCTCGGGACCGACCATCGTCCGGGCGCGCGCCTTCAAGAGCGGCTTCACCCGCAGCATCACCGCTCAAGAGGTGTTCCTCGTCGGGAAATGAGCGCATCACGGCGGGCTCGCGACGACCGTGATGCCCCACGGGCTCTTACCGACCTTGATGCGCCTGACCTCCTTGTTCGCGCGCAGATCCACCACCGAGATATCGTTCGAGGGGCCGTTCGCCGTGAACAGGTACCGTCCGTCGGGTGAGAACGCGAGGCCCCACGGACGGGTGCCCACCTTGATCGTGTGGACCAAGCGGTCGGTGTGCGCATCGAGCACCGAGACGGTGCCGGCGCGCCCGTTGCTCGTGTAGACCCACCGTCCGCTCGGGGAGACCTTGACCTTCATGGGACGGGAGCCCGCGGGCAGAGTGATGACTTTCAGCAACCGCGGCCTTGCCGTGTCGATCACGTTCAACTCGCCCGCCGATTCGGAGGGGACAAACCCGATGTGGGTGCCCGGGAGAAAGGCGACGCTGCGCGGACGGGGGTGAACCTTGAAGTGCGCCGTCGGCTCGCCCGTCGCGGCGTCGATGACGAAAATGTCCCCGCCCGTCTCGCACGTGACGTAGAAGCTGCGGCCATCGTGCGTGGTGGCGACACCCTCGGGCTCCTGGCCGACGAGGACGATGTGCTCGACTTTCGCGGTTGCGATGTCGACCACGCTCGCCGTCATCACATCCTCGTTCGAGACGTAAAGTCGCGTGCCGTCGCGGCTCAAGTCGAATTCCTCCGGATCGGACCCGACCGAGATCTTCGCGATGAGCTTGCGCGCAGCGACGTCGACGACGCCGATGCCGTCCGCGGACTTGTCGGCGTTCTCCTCCTCGTCATCATCGTCGTCCTTGCCCCGGTTGAAGATGGGGTTGCCGTGGGCGTCGAGCTGGGGAGGGGCCTCGATCGGCGTGCCGCTCAAGGCGACGTACACGCGGCTTCCGTCCGCGCTCCCGTGGATGCCCCGCGGCCGCTTGCCGACCGCGATGGTGGCGACCACCTGAAAGTCGCTCCCATCGATCACGGTCACGTCCCCGGATCGCTCGTTCGAGACGAAGATCTGATAGCTCGGGGCCGAATGCCCGATCCGCGGCAGCACCGCGAGCAGGCAACCGATGAGGATCCCATGCCAAAAGGCATGAAGAGGCTTCAGCGTTCGCATGGAAGCTCCGCGAGAGGTCGAGTGAGTGAGGAGGATACGCTCCGAGTGCACGGGGTGACCCGGGATGGATTCCCGAGCATTTCGGGAGCTTTTCACGAGGCACGCCCGGTCGGCAAGCTAGAATGGCTCTGGCCGATGAGGGGTCGCGCAGCGGCGATCGCGGGCCGGCGCCGCCCACTGCAGGAGGTCCACGTGCAACCGAGCTTCTGGCGTGCCCCGGCAGACGCCGCGGACGGCTCCGGGATGCCCTTGCGGCTGCGCCTGAGCCTGATGATCACGGCTCTGCTCGCCGTCGTGACCTTCGCCGGAGGCATCTACGTCGTGCGCAAGGCATGCGACGACACGCAGGCGGAGATCCGCTCGACGCTCACTCTCGCCGCGCATCTGCTCGACGGCCAGATTGCCGTGCTCCGCGACCACTGGACGCCCGGCGCCACTACGGCGAGCCTGTTCCACCTGCGTGAGCTCGGGGACATCCGCCATCTTAGCCTCAAGTTCTACGATCGCGAGGGGCGGCTCCTCGACAGCAACGAGGCGCCGGACGAGCACGCGGCGGTTGCGCCGCACTGGTTCGAGCTGCTGGTGGGGATCGGCTCGCCGGTGCTGCAGAGTGAGGTCCGCACCTTGTCGTTCGATGGCGCGGAGGTCGGGCGGCTGGTGATCGCCCCCGACCCGAGCTACGAGACCGAGGAGATGTGGACGACTTCCCGCGGCCTGCTCGCGCTGCTGCTCGTGTTCTTCGCGCTCGTGATCGCGCTCGTGTGGTGGGCCGTGTCCCGAGCGATGCAGCCCGTCGAGCAGATCCTGCAGGCCCTCGATGAGCTGCGGCGGGGGAACCTCGCGGCACGCTTGCCCCCCTTCCGCGTGCCCGAGCTCTCCTGCATCGGCGTCGGGTTCAACCACATGGCGCAGACGCTGGAGCGCAGCGTCGCGGAGAATCGGAACTTGACGCGCCGGCTGCTCGACACCCAGGAGAGGGAGCGAGCGCATATCGCCCGCGAGCTGCACGATGAGATCGGGCAGTGCATGAGCGCGATCCATGCCGATGCGGTCGCCATCCGTAACCGCGGCGGCGCGGCGGTGAGCGAGAGCGCGCAGGCGATCGTCGAGGTGACCGGTCACATCAAGGAGATCGTGCGCAGCATGCTGCAGAGGCTGCGGCCGCCCGCCCTCGCGGGCCTCGGGCTGACATCGGCGCTGCGGGACCTGCTCGCCTCCTTTCAGCAACGCAACCCCCAGGTGGCCTGCGCGCTGCGCAGCGGCGGGGATCTCGCGCTCGTCGAGGACGAGGTCGCGGTCGCCGTCTACCGGGTCGTGCAGGAGTGCCTGACGAACGTGGCGCGTCATGCCGATGCCCGCCATGCCGTGATCGAGGTGCTGCAGCTCACCGAAGCGCCGAGCGCAGACACCGGCGCGGCACGCGCGTTGGCCTCTCCGAGACGTGTGCGCGTGACCGTGTCCGACGACGGCGTCGGATTCGCGCCGGCGGCGGCGCGAGGCGGCCTCGGGCTCCTCGGCATTCGCGAGCGCGTCGGAGCCCTCGGCGGAGCCGCGAGCGTCGACAGTCATCCGGGGCGCGGCACGCGCATCTGCATCGAAGTCCCGCTGCCTGGCGAGCTCGAGCAGGCGAGGTGAGCGCGCCGATCCGGATCATGCTGGTGGACGATCACGCGATCGTCCGGGCCGGATTTCGACGGCTGCTCGAGCAACATCCGGCGTTCGAGGTCGTCGCTGAGGCCGCGGACGCGGATCGTGCCTACGCGCTCTTCGTCGAGCACGAGCCGGACGTGATCGTGATGGACGTCTCGATGCCGGGCGTGAGCGGTCTCGAGAGCATCCGGCGGATCATCGGCCGCAGTCCGGCGGCTCGCATCCTCGTCTTCAGCATGCACGAGGACGCCTCGCTCGCGGAGCGCGCCGTCCAGATCGGCGCGCGCGGCTACGTCACGAAGAGCAATCCTCCGGAGATCCTCGCCGCGGCGGTCGCGGAGGTGGCGGCGGGCAAGCTCGCCCTGAGCCCCGACATCTCGAAGTCGATCGCGATCGTGAAGCTCAGCGGGGAGGGCGATCCGCTCAGTCTCCTGAGCGCACGGGAGTTCGAGATCTTCCGGTTGCTCGCGAGCGGGCATCCGGCCGGGGAGATCGCGCGGCTCCTGAACCTCAGCGGCAAGACCGTCGCCAACTATCACACGCTCATCAAGCAGAAGCTGCACCTCGCGAGCGACGTGGAGCTCGTCCTGCTCGCCCAGCGGCAGGAGATCAGCTGATGACGGGCGCCCCGGTGCGGGGCGGCGAGGGTCAGGCGGAGGGACGGAATTGCAGCGCGAGACCGTTCATGCAGTAGCGCTCGCCGGTCGGAGGAGGGCCGTCGTCAAAGACGTGCCCGAGGTGTCCGCCGCAGCGGCTGCAGAACACGGCCGTGCGGATCATCTCATCGGAGGTGTCGCGGGCGGTGCCGACGGCGTGAGGCAGCGGCATCCAGAAGCTCGGCCAGCCGGTGCCGCTGTCGAATTTCGTGGCCGAGGAGAACAGCGCCTGCCCGCAGCCTGCGCAGAGGAAGTCGCCCCGGCGGTGCTCGTTGAGCAGCGGGCTGCTGAAGGGCCGCTCCGTCTCGCTCTGCCGCAGCACCGCGTACTGGGCCGCGCTCAGCCGCTGTCGCCACTGTGCATCGGTCAGCGTCACCGGGAACGCCGCGGGACTTGCCATCGCGCCGGAGACGTACGGACCGGCGCTGGCGAGCACGCCGCCCAAGCCGCCGAGCAGCGTTCGTCGCGTGATCATGAGGCTTGCTCCCATCCGATAGAGCCTGATCGAGCGCTCTCGCTAGGTCTAATCGAATATATCGTAAAGCAAGGAGACCTGTCGCGCACACCGAGGGTTCCGCGCCGGACGGTCGTCCGAGGGCGCGTCGAAGCCCCGAGCGAGTACAACGTGCGCACGTTATCCTGCCAGGTCGGGGAGCAAAGCCGTCTCGATCAACGGCACCGGCCGCCAGGCCTGATCGTTTGTGACTGCCAGCGTTGCACCGGCTCTGAGCCCCGTTGCGATTTGAATCGCGTCCGGCGTCCGTAACCCTTGACGCGCACGCAGGGCCGCGGCGTCCTGACGGCCGAGCCGTAACGGCTGCACCGTCAGCTCGAGCAAAGTGAGCTCCGAGGCGACTCCCCGAAACCTGCCCTCCTCGAGACTCTCGATGACCTGATCCGCCGGGGGCCCGCGTTGCGCGTGCGCCTCGAAGTGATAGATCCACACGCAGGTGGCGATCAGGACTCGTCGATGGCGCCCGGGAAATTTGCCGCTTACCCAGCGCTTCGCTCATCCTGCAGGTAGGCTTGCGCTCCCTGCCAGACCTCGCGGTGGAGCCCCGACGTGTGCTTGGCGAATTTCTTCGGTTTTGGGACGATGACGACGCGATCGGGCTTGCAGAGGACCAGCAGCTCGTCGCGCGCTGACAGGGCCAACGCCTCCCGCGCCTCGCGCGGGATGACGATCTTGCCTTTGGCCCACGGATCTCCGCTGCGAAATCGGGCGCGCCGCCCCGATCAAGGCCTGGTAGGATGGCGCATCCCGCCCGGTCGAGAACCCAAGCAACGATCCGCCCGCCGCCGCAGGTCCCGGGCATCGCGGCATATCTCGAATCACTTCTCAAGAATAGGGAATAAACTATTGAATGAAATCGCTTTTATTGTGCCCAGGAGAGGACTCGAACCTCCACGGAGTTACCCGCTAGTACCTGAAACTAGTGCGTCTACCAATTCCGCCACCTGGGCAGCGAGCGCGCGATCGGCTGGGCGGCGCGGCCGCCCGAAAGCGCGGCGAAATGTACGCACGGGGTCGGGGGCTGTCAATTGACGACGAGAAGAACTCGCTTTGGGCGCCGCAATCGGCGCG
>JASHTK010000262.1 GCA_030040575.1 Gammaproteobacteria bacterium | reverse complement strand
GCGTTCACTCGCCGAGCGCCTGCGCCTGGTGCTCATGGTCGGTGTGCCGGTGATCGCTCTCGCCGCCGCCGCCTACTACTACCTCGGCAGCGGCCGCTATCAGTCCACGGACGACGCCTACGTCCGCGCGGCGCAAGTGTCGATCAGCGCCAACGTCTCCGGGCGCGTGAGCGAGGTCGACGTGACCGACAACGAGCGGGTGCACCGCGGTGAGACCCTGTTCCGCCTCGATGAGCGACCCTTCCGCATCGCCGTGGAGGCGGCGCGGGCGACGCTCGCCTCCGCGCGGCTGCAGATCGAGGCCCTGAAGGCGACCTATCGAGAGCGCCTCGCCGATCTGCGGTCGGCCGAGAGCGAGCTCGACTACCAGCAGCGCGAGTACGACCGCCAGATGCGACTCCTGCAAAGCGGCATTGCCTCGCAGGCGCAGGCGGACCGCGCGCTGCTCGCGCGCAACCAGGCGGAGCAAGCCGTCGCCGGCGCGCGCCAGGAGATCACCTCCGCGCTCGCGAGCCTCGGCGGCAATCCGGACATCCCGGTGGACCGCCACCCGACGGTCGAGCAGGCACAGGCCGATCTCGACCGGGCGCTCCTCAACCTCTCCTACACGGTGATTCCGGCGCCGATCGACGGGATCGTCACGCGGGTCGAGCAGCTCCAGGTCGGCGATTACATCGACGCGGCGACCCCCGCGTTCGCGCTCGTCTCGACGCGCGACGTGTGGATCGAGGCGGATTTCAAGGAGGTACAGTTGACGCACATGCGCGCCGGCGAGTCCGCGGAGGTCCGCATCGATGCCTACCCGGGCCGCACCTTTCCGGCGACCGTGACGAGCGTGAGCCCGGGCACCGGAGCCCAGTTCTCGCTCCTGCCGCCCGAGAACGCGACCGGCAACTGGGTGAAGGTCGTGCAGCGGCTCCCCGTGCGCTTGCAGCTCGAGGGGGATGTTCCCGATCTGCGGTCCGGCCTCAGCGCCTCGGTGACCGTCGACACCCGTTACCAGCGCCATCTGTTCGGCTCGCCCGCCGAGGCGAGCGAGCAGGTGGCCGAGCCGGCGAGTCCGGCGCCCTCCGCCCGGCCTGCCGACTAGATCCACCGGGCGCGCCGCTGCCCATGGACTCGAAGGCCGCCGCGTACCGTGTGCCCATCACCGTCTCGGTGATGCTCGCCTCGATCCTGCAGGCGATCGACACGACGATCGCCAACGTCGCGCTGCCTCACATCCGCGGCAGCCTCTCGGCGACGCTCGACCAGATGGAGTGGGTGCTCACCTCCTACATCGTCGCCTCCGCCATCATGACGCCGCTTGCGGGCTGGCTCGCGAGCCAGTACGGCCAGAAGAAGGTGCTCGCCGGCTCGGTCGCGGTCTTCACGCTCATGTCGGCCATGTGCGGCATGGCCCACTCGCTCGCCGGGATCGTACTGTACCGCGCGCTGCAGGGCATCGGCGGAGCGGCGCTCGTGCCGCTCTCGCAGGCCGTCCTGCTCGACATCAACCCGCCCGAGCGCCACGGCCGCGCCACGGCGGTCTGGGCGATGGGCGTGCTCGTCGGGCCGATCATCGGGCCGACGCTCGGGGGCTGGCTCACCGACAACTACAGCTGGCGCTGGGTCTTCTACATCAACATCCCCTTCGGCATCCTCTCGTTGATCGGGGTGCTCACGTTCCTGCGCGAGGTGCCGCGGCGCACCGCGCCCTTCGACTTCTTCGGTTTCGCGTCGCTCAGCACCGGGATCGGCGCGCTGCAGATCATGCTCGACCGCGGCCAGCTCCTCGACTGGTTCAGCTCCCCGGAGATCTGCATCGAGGCGGCCGTGAGCGCGCTGTCGTTCTACCTGTTTACCGTGCACACCTTCACGGCGCGGCATCCCTTCGTGAGCCTCGGCCTGTTCCGCGATCGGAACTTCTCGCTCGGGAGCCTGTTCATCTTCATCATCGGCGTGGTGCTGTTCGCGACGCTCGCCCTGCTGCCGCCGATGCTGCAGGACCTCATGGACTATCCGGCGACGACCACGGGGCTCGTCACCTCGCCGCGCGGGATCGGGGCGTTCATCACCATGGCGATCGTCGGGCGGCTCATCGGGCGCGTCGACACGCGGCTGCTCATCACCGCCGGACTCGGCGTGACGGCCCTCTCGCTCTGGGTCATGTGCGGCTTCTCGCTGCAGATGGACGAGCGGCCCGTCGTCTGGAGCGGATTCCTGCAGGGCGTCGGCACCGGGTTCGCCTACGTCCCGATCGCCGCCGTGGCGTTCGTGACGCTGCCCGCGCACTTCCGCAACGAGGGCACGGCCATCTTCAACCTGCTGCGCAACGTCGGCAGCAGCATCGGCATCTCGGTGATGCAGGTGGCGTTCACGCGCAACACCCAGATCGTGCATGCGGCGCTCGCGGCGCACGTCGACCGCTACCGCGAGCAGCTGCGGTGGCTCACCCCCTACGATCCGTCCACGAGCCACGGCGTGGCGGCGCTCAACGCGCTCGTCACGCGCCAGGCGCAGATGGTCGCCTACGTCGATGACTTCAAGGCGCTGCTGCTCGTGACGCTCGCGGTCATCCCGCTCATCCTGATCCTGCGCACGGGCCGCGCGACCGCCGGCACCGCGGCCGTCGTCGCCGAGTGAGCCCGCTGCGCTCATCGCCCATGAGACGGACGGCACCCTTCCGAGCCTTTGCCTGCGCGGCCGCCTGCGCCGGGCTGTGCGCGTGCACCGTCGGCCCGTCGTTCAAGCCTCCGAGCGCGCCCGCGCCGGCCGGGTACACCGCCCCCGGCGAGTCGGCCGGCGCATCCGCTGCGGCTGAAGCACTCCCGGCCACTCGCTCATCGGACTTCGCGCAGCACATCCTGCTCGGCGGCGCCCCGGCCGCGCGGTGGTGGACCTTGTTCGGATCGCCGCAGCTCGATGAGCTCATCCGTCAGGCCGTCGCCGACAACCACACGCTCGCCGCGGCCCGAGCGACCCTCGATGAGGCGCAGGAGCTCGTCAAGGCGCAGGCCGCGGCGAACTATCCGCAAGTGAGCCTCACGGGCGGCCTCGGCCGGCAGAAGTACGGCAAGGAGTTTCTCGGCTCGCTGTTCGTGGTGCCGCCCTTCGGCTACCTCGCGGCCGGCGCGGAGGTGACCTACACGCTCGACTACATGGGTGGCGTCGCCCGATCGGTGGAGCAGCGCCGCGCGCTCGCCCAGTACCAGCGCAGCGAGGTCGACGCCGAGTACCTGGCGCTCACCGGCAGCATCGTGCTGCAGGCGATGGACGCCGCCGCCGCCCGGGCCGAGATCCAGGCGATCAACGAGCTCGTGAGCGAGGACCGGGACAACCTCGAGCTGGTGCGCACCGAGTTCCAGGACGGCTCGGTCTCGCGGGTGGACGTGCTCACGGCGCAAAGCCAGCTCGCGAGCGATGAGACGCTGCTGCCGCCCGTGCGCCAGCGCCTCGACGTCGCCCGCCACGCGCTCGCCGTGCTGATCGGCCAGGCGCCGGCCGACTGGACGCCGCCGCAGCTCGAGCTCGCAGACCTCGCGCTGCCGCGCGAGCTCCCGGTGAGCCTGCCCTCCGAGCTCGTTCACCGCCGCCCCGACATCCTCGCCGCCGAAGCGCAGCTTCACGCCGCGACCGCGGCCGTCGGGGTCGCCACCGCGAGCCTGTACCCCGAGATCACGCTCACGGCCACCGGAGGGTTGCAGTCCCTGCCGTTCCAGCAACTGTTCGATCGCTCGAACGCCGCCTGGACGCTCATCTCCGGCGTCACCGCTCCCGTCTTCGAGGGCGGCAGGCTCCACGCCGAGCAGCGCGCCGCGCGGGACCAGCTGCGCGCGGCCGCCGAGCAGTACCAGCAAGTCGTGCTCGAGTCCTTCGGCCAGGTCGCCGATCTGCTCGACGCCCTGCGCCACGACTCGGAGCTACTCGCCGCGCAGTCGAATGCGCTCGCCGCGGCCGCGAGCAGCGCCGAGCTCGCGCGCGCGAGCTATCGCGCCGGCAACTCGGGTCTCCTCGACGTACTCGACGCGCAGCGCCAGCGCCTCGCGGCCGAGCTCGGCCTCGTGCGCGCGCAGGCCGGCCAATACATCGACACCGCACAGCTGTTTCTCGCGCTCGGCGGCACGCCTCTGCCCTAGCACGGCCCCTGTGCGCACGAGCGAGTGAGCGGCCGCGCGAGCCTGGACTTTGGGCCGATGCGAGGCGCATATTCGAATGGGGGGCGAGAGCGGGGGGAGCGCTCCTGAAGAGGGCGGCACATGGGCGAACCGTCTGACCGGAACATGGAAGCGCTGCGCATCCGCGCCCGGGAGCGCATCCGGCAGGGCAGGCTGCCCCGGGGCAAGCCTGCGAGAACCTGGGGCGGACTCGGCTCGGGATTGCCGTGCGCTCTGTGCGACGCAGCAATCCTCGGCAGCGAGCCGGAATTCGAGCTGCAGCTCGATCTGTCGGCTCCCGCCGAGTCCGTCCGATTGCACCGCGAGTGCCACGCCGTCTGGAGCGAGGTGCGCGAGGAGTACTCGGCCGCCCACGATTGGCGCGCCGTCGCCGAGCAGCTGCCTGCCTTCGGCGCCCAGGTGGAGGCGCGTGTGAGCCTCACCGGCGGCCGCACGGTCATCTTCAACTTGGTTTGTTTGAAGCCTGCGCCGTCCGCGCCCCCGTCCTGGATCAATACCACGACCGGAGGCCCGCTCCCCGAAGGGTGGCGTCCCATCGAGTGGCGCTACTTGGATGCGACGAAGGCCGAATCCACGGCGCAGGGGGAAGACGCTTCGCTGCCGAAGAGCGCCTGAGCGGGCCTGCCGCACGGCGAGCTCTCCGGGACGGCCGGCGAGGCCCACCGCGCGACCCCGCCCGGGGTGACTCGGCGTCCTGACCGTGCTATTGAAGCCCGCCCGCTGCGGCGAGATAGGGAGACGCCCGTGGATTTCGAGACCTCCGTTCCGCGCCGGCAGTTCGTGCAGGCCACCGGCCTGCTCACCGGCGTTCTCGCAGCCGGCGGCCCGCTCGCATTGATCGCGCCGGCGCGCGCATGGGCCGTCGAGCTCAAAGCCCTGACGACCGCCGAGGGGCGGGCGCTCCTCATGGTGTGCCGCACGATCTGCCCACACGACGGGCTCGAGGACGCGGCGTACGCCGTCGTGGTGCGGGCCATCGATGCCGATGCCGCAGGCGATGCGGGCGCGCTTGCGACGGCGCGCGCCGGTATCCGCCGGCTCGGCGCACATTTCGCCACGGCGCCGGAGCCGGAGCGCGTGCGGCGCCTGAAGGCGATCGAGTCCTCCGCGTTCTTCCAGACGGCGCGCACGCGCACGCTCGGAACGCTCTACGCGACCTCGATGGCCTATGCCTATTTCGGCTACCAGGGCGAGGCGTTCTCGAAGGGTGGATATCTCTCGCGAGGCTTCAACGATCTCGACTGGCTGCCGGAAGTTCCGCTCGAGGACAGCGGTCCGCTGCCGGGGCAGGCGTGACATGACACGCATCGCATACGAGGACGCCCGCGCCGTCGTCATCATCGGATCGGGAGCGGGAGGAGGAACGCTCGCCCACGAGCTCACTCGACGCGGCGTTCCCGTCGTGCTCCTCGAGGCGGGCGGGCGCCAGTCGCTCGAGACGTTCTCGCAAGTTCCGGGGGATGCGTTCGCGCAGCTCACCTGGCTCGACCCCCGCACGCAGTCCGGCACCTGGACCGTGGCACGGGACTACCCGACGCTGCCGTCCTGGACCTGCAAGACCGTGGGGGGCACCACGGTGCACTGGACCGGGGCCACGCCGCGCCTGAAGCCCTGGGAGATCAGGGCGCGCACGACGTACGGGGAGATCCGGGGCGCCTCGCTCGCCGACTGGCCGATCGCCTACGAGGAGCTCCTGCGCTACTACAAGCGCGCCGAGCGGCGCCTGGTGAGCACCCGGCGCAACGGCGTGCCGGGCCTGCCTGCCTCGAACAACTTCAAAGTCATGTACTGGGGCGCGAAGCGGATCGGCTACCGCCGCGTGCACACCGGGTACATGGCCATCAACACGCGCCCCGCGGACAGCCGCGCCTTCTGCATCCAGCAAGGCTTCTGCGTGCAGGGCTGCAAGACCGGCGCCAAGTGGAGCACGCTCTACACCGAGATCCCGCGTGCCGAGGCGACCGGGCGCCTCGATCTGCGCGCCGAGTGCATGGCGACCCGAATTGAGCACGGCAGCGACGGGCGCGTGAGCGCCGTGGTGTATCGCGATTCGCAAGGCCTCGAGCAGCGCCAACACGCCCGCATCGTCTGCGTCGCGTGCAACGCCGTCGAGACGCCGCGGCTGCTGCTGCTCTCGGAGTCGGGGAAGTTCCCCCGCGGGCTCGCCAATTCCTCCGACCAGGTCGGGCGCCACTACGCGCATCACGTCGGCGGGTTCATCTGGGGCCTGTTCGGCAAGCCGGTCGAGTTCTGGCGCGGCACGACCCTCGCGGGCATCGTCGAGGATGAGATCGTGAACGAGCCGCAGCGCGGCTTCGTCGGCGGCTACCACCTCGAGCTCGTCGCGCTCGATCTGCCGACCTTCCCGCAAGTCGGATTGCCCTACGGCTGGGGGCGGGACTTCGCCTCGATCATCGACGATTACCGCAACATCGCGGGCATGTTCATCAACGGCGAGGACCTGCCGCGCGCGACCAATCGCGTGACGCTCGACCGCAAGGTCAAGGACGCCCATGGACTGCCGGTCGCGCACATCCATGTGGACGAGCACCCGAACGACACCGCGATGCGCAGCCACGCGCAGACCCAGGGCGCAAGACTGTACGACTCGGTCGGCGCCAAGCGCGTGGTGCACACGCGCCAGACGCCCGCGACCCACAACATGGGCACCGCGCGCATGAGCACGAGCCCGGAGGAGGGCGTCGTGAACGCCTACGGCCAGGCCCACGAGGTCAAGAACCTGTTCATCTCGGACGGCAGCCAGTTCCCGACGCCCGGATCCGCCAATCCGACGCTCACCATCGTCGCGCTCGCGCTGCGCCAGGCAGAGTACATCGCGCGGCAGATGAGCGCGCACGAGCTCTGAGCGCCCCGCGCGCCGAGCCGGAGCACGCCATGGGGGAGCTCAACGATGGTCTCGAGGGAGTCCTCGGCAGCGAGACGCCCGAGGGCGAGGTCGCAGCGCCCGTCGCGGGCGCCGATGCGGTCGCCCTCGCCCTCGCCCTGCAGAAGGCCGGTAACGACCCGGCGCTGAGCCGCGCCGCGAGCGACTATCTCGCCGAGCAGCGGCATCTCGTTCAGATCCAGATCAAGCACTTCGACGAGGAGCGCCGCCTCGGGATCGCGGCGGCGAAGCGCAAGCGCTACGCGGACTACATGCGCAACGCGCTCTACACCGGTATCGCGTTGCTGGTCATCGGCGTGCTCGTCGCCGTGGTGCGCATGACCGTCGAGGCGCTGACCGACCACAGCCTCGTCGTCGAGGACTTCACGGTGCCCGCGGACTTCGCGGCGCGCGGCATCACCAGCCAGGCGCTCGCCGAGGACCTCGCGAGCCGCGTCGCTGCGGTCCGTGCCACGACGAACCGCCGCTCGATCGTCACGACGAGCGATATCCGCGCCGACCAGGCGGGCACCTTGAAGGTGCAGATTCCGGAGACGGGGATCTCCATCGACGAGCTGCAGCGCTTCCTGCATCGCTGGCTCGGCCACCAGACTGTCGTCGATGGGGAACTGCGCGAGGAAGCGGGCGGGGCTCTCTCTCTCGTATTACACATCGCCGGTGCCGATCCGGTCGTCGTGAGCGGAGCGAGCACGGACCTCGACCGCCTGATGCAGACCGCCGCCGAGAAGGCGTTCGCGGTCTTCAGCCCCGGCCAGGACGTGGTTTATCTGAGGGCCATGGGCCGCTGGGTCGAGGCCTACGCCGCCGCTCAGCGTTTCGTGCACAGTGCGGCTGTGACGTCGCTGCCCACGGAAGCTCAGGACGATGAGTACTCGCTGCTCGCCGTGGCCGACCCGGACCCGCGCCGTGCGTTCTCGGAAGAGCTGCTCGCGCTCGACTCCGATACGCCGGGGCTCGGTACGCTGCTCGGGGCTCCGATGCTCAGCGCGGAGCTGGGCCACGATGAGGCTGCGCTCGGTTTCGCCCGCAAGCTGCTGAGCGCAACGCGACAAGACGTGCCGGCCAGCCAGCGGAATGCGTACCCGGCGGGCATCGCCAGCGGGCGCATCATGATCGACGAGGCGACCGGCGACTTCGCCGCGCTCCGGGGGGATTCTCAAATCCGGGATCGACTCCCGACTTTCTCGCTCACCGATCGTTACGCAAGCCACGCAGAAGTGGCCGGGCTGTTGCACGATGAGCCGGGTGCCCGGCGCGCATTGGCGCGTGCGCTCACCGCCGGACCTGTGGACGACGCCGTGCTGCAGGCGCGCTGGGATGTCAGCTCCTCCGCGGGCGATTGGGTGCAGGCACTCGATGCCGCACGGGCGTTGGTCGCGGATCAGGAGGCACAGAAGGCCGCCGCGCCGAGCCCCGAGTTCGCGGACGGCCCGGAGCTCGCGCTCGCCACCGAGTATCGCCCCTGGCTCGCCTACGCCGAGGCGATGACCGGCGACACGGCCTCCGCCACCGCGCTCATCTCGCAGACCCCGACCGACTGCTATCTCTGCGTCCGCACCCGCGCCAAGGTCGCCACGGCGGCCGGGGATACCGCCACGGCGGATCACTGGTTCGCCGAAGCCGTGCGCCAGGCTCCCGACCTCCCGATGGCGTACTTTGAATGGGGCGAGGCGCTCCTCGCCCGGGGCGATCTCGCGGGCGCCGCGCGGGAGCTCGCCCTCGCGCACGAGAAAGGCCCGCATTTCGCCGACGCCCTCAAAGCCTGGGGCGACGTGCTCGCGAAGCAGGGCCGCTTAAGCGACGCCCTCGAGAAGTACGACGAGGCGCTGAAGTACGCCCCCGACTGGGCCGCCCTCAAGCAAGCCCGCGATGCAGCGGCCGCCCAGCACATCTGATGTCGCACCCCCGTGCCTCTGATGTCGCACCCCCGTGCCTGGCTCTCTTGTCGCACGAGTGATCGGACAGGACATCGTGCAGAGGCGCAGCGGGAGTGCGCCTTCAACCTGGTGCGCGCCGCGCTTTGCGCGGGACTCGCGTTTGCCGGCCTGACGGATCCCGCGCGATTTGCCTGCGGCGCTTCCTCCAACCCCACCCTGCCTGTTCATGCGGCTGCCCCCGCGCACTTCACCGATGACCCCGCACTGGTCGCCGGCGTCCTACGCCTGGAGAACGACCGCCTCGCTCTGATGCCCGCCGTCGCCGCATGGAAGTGGCAGCACCACGCCGCCGTATCGGATCCTCCGCGCGAGCGCATCGTCATTCGCTCGGCGGCGAAGCTTGCCGAGGCGCTCGGACTCGCCCCCGCGCCGATCGAGGAGCTGTTCGCGCTCCAGATCCGCCTCGCGAGCGACGCCGAATCCGCCCGCGAGCGCCACTGGCGCCGCGCCGGCTACGACTTCCCCGGCCCCGCTCCGGATCTGAACGGCGAGCTGCGACCGAGGCTCGATCGCCTGACGGCCGATCTGCTCCGCGCCCTGTACCTCGCCGCGCCCGCTCTCTCGCGCCCCGATTTCACCGCACACTACGCGGGGCCCGCGCAGCGTCTGCTGAGTGATGCGGCCTGGTCGCCCGCGAGCCGCCGCGAGCTGCTCGCCGATCTCGCCGCCGTCCGGCTGCAGCCCGCGCCCGCGTCCCTGCAGGAGTCGCCGCCGATACTCCAGCGCATCGAGGCCTCGCACGTGCTGCGCGTCGGTACCACGGGCGACTACGCCCCCTTCAGCGCGGAGTCGCACGGCCGCCTCGACGGGCTGGATATCGAGCTTGCCCAGGCCCTCGCTCGGCACCTCGGCGCCGAGCCGCTCTTCGTGCGCACCTCCTGGCCCACGCTGCTCGAGGACCTGCGCCGCAGCCGCTTTGACGTGGCGATCGGCGGCATCTCCGCCACGCGCGCCCGCGCCGCCGCCGCCGCGCTCTCCATTCCCTATCTCACCGGCGGCAAGACCGTCCTCGCTCGATGCGCCGAGGCGCGCCGCTTCGAGAGCCTCGCCGCCGTGGACCGCCCCGGTGTGCGCGTGATCGTGAACCCGGGCGGCACCAACGAGCACTACGTGCGCGCGCATCTGCACCGCGCGCGGGTGATCGTCTATCCGAGCAACACGAGCATCTTCGCTCAGCTGCTCGCCGGCCGAGCCGACGTGATGATCACGGACGAGGTGGAGGTCGCTCTGCAGACCCGGCGCCACCCGCAGCTGTGTCGGGCGGATCCCGGAACGCTCACCCGGGAGGACAAGGTCGTCCTCATGCTGCGCGATCCCGCGCTCGGCGTCGTCGTGAACCGCTGGTTGCGCGGCGAGCTCGCAGCCGGTGCGCCGGCGCGGCTGCTGCGCGAGGCGCTCGCGCGGTGAGCGTCGGCCCGGCAGCTCATCCGAGCGGTCGCGGGCGGTAGCCGCAGGCACCCCAAGGCCGTAAAGCCTTGATTTTCAAGGCGTCGCTTGTGCTCGGCCGCGCGCTCGGCTCGTATCGCGCGCGGCTCCTCGTCATGGGCGCGGCAGTCGCCCGAGGCGGCCCGGCCTTATCGCTGCGGGCGCCTATTCGTGCAAAAATAAAGTCGCTCGAGCGACAACCCCTCCAGCAAAGCGGGCCCCGCGGCCTCGACCGCTCAAAAAAAGGGATCACGCTTGCCCGACATCTTCCTTTCCTACACTCGCGAGGATCAGGCGGTGGCGCGCCGCTTCGCGGACGCTTTCGAGCGCGAGGGCTTGAGGGTCTGGTGGGACGCCACGCTGCGCTCCGGTCAGACCTACGACGAGGTGACGGAGACCGCCTTGCGCTCGGCGAAGGCGGTGGTGGTGCTCTGGTCGAAGAGATCCGTCCTCTCCCGCTGGGTGCGGGCCGAGGCGACCCTGGCCGACCGCAACAAGACCCTGATCCCGGTGATGATCGAGCCGTGCGAGCGCCCGATCATGTTCGAGCTCACCCAGACCGCGGACCTCACACGTTGGCAGGGCGCGCCGGCCGACCCCACGTGGCTCGCGCTCCTCTCCGACGTGCGGGGATTCGTGGAGCGCACGCCGCCGCCGGCCGAGGACGCGCTCGTCGCGATGGTCCCGGCACCTCTCGCGACTTCTTCGGCCCACGTTCCCCTCTCCCCACCCGCGCCTGCGGTGACCCCTGCGCCGAGCCCGCGGGCGCCAGCGCCGAGCGCCGTGGCGCCGGCCGAGCCCCTCGTGCGGCCTCACTCGGCAGGCGAGCGCGGCGACGCCCCCTCGCTGGCGGTGCTCCCCTTTGCCAATCGCTCGGGCCTTCCCGAGGACGACGTGTTTGCGATCGGGATGGTGGAGGACGTCATCGACGCGCTGTCCCAGGGCGTCTATGTGCGCGTGATCGCGAGCGCGGCGACCGCGCGCTTCCGCACCAGCGCGGTGCCTGATCTCGAGGCCATGAGCCGCCAGCTCGGCGTGCGCTACGTCCTCGAGGGCAACGTGCGTCGGAGCGGCGGGAATCTGCGAGTGACCTCCCAGCTCGTCGACGCCGTGACCGGGGCCATCCTGTGGACGCAGCGATTCGAGCGTCCCCTGAGCGAGCTCTCCGCATTGCAGGAGGAGCTGGTCCTAGACGTCGCGGCACGCCTGAACACCCAGGTCTACCGCGTCGAGATGGAGCGCGCACTGAAGAAGCCCGGCGATGTGACTGCGTGGGAGGCCGCGATGCGAGCGATCGCCGCGCTGCGCTCGATGAACGTCGCCAACATGTCCGTTTGCGCGGAGGAGGCCCGCGAGGCGGTCGCCATCGCTCCGGACTATGCCCTGGCGCATGCTGTGCTCGCGATGGCGAGCGGACTGCATTACTTTGCGTTCGTGCCGGACGACGCCGGTGAAGTGCGCCGCATTCGCGATCACGCCGAGCGGGCGCTCGCCTTGGACCCCAACAATCCCCTGGTCCTCGCCCACGCGTCCCTCGCCCTGAGCTACATCGGCTCTGCCGACGACGGCCTGCGCCAGGGCGAGCGGGCCGTCCGGCTGAGTCCCGGCGCCGCGCAGGTGCATTTCAGCTGCGGGATTGCTTGTATCTATCTCAATCGCCCCGGCGAGGCGCTGGCGCACTTCGAAGCGGACATCAAGGCCTCACCGGATGCGCCGATCAACTTCTACAATTTCTCCTATCAGGCGTGTGCGCACCTCCTCGCCGGGCGCTGGAGCGAGGCGGCCGAGGCGTTCGATCGCTCACTCGCGCTCTACCCCGACAATCCGCAGGCGCTCACTTACCAGGCGATCATCCACCAGAGAGAGGGCCGCGCGGCGGATGCGCGTCACTTGCTGCGGCGGACGCGCCGCGCCGAGCGCTCCGGCACGCTCGCCGTGTGGGAGATGAACATCAGCCGCACCTTTCCCCTCGCCGCGGTGCGGGAGGAGATGCTCCGCCTGCTGCGCTCGCTCTGGGCCGAGGCCGAGCCGGAGTCCGCCGCGTGACCGCGCCGCCCGACATCTTTCTCTCCTACAATCGCGAGGACCAGCCCGTCGCGCGCCGGTTCGCCGCAGGCTTCGAGCGCGAAGGCTTCAGCGTCTGGTGGGACGCGACGCTGCGCTCGGGCGAGGCCTACGATCAGGTGACCGAGCGGGCGCTGAAGACCGCCAAGGCGGTCGTGGTGCTCTGGTCCACCCACTCGGTCGAATCGCGCTGGGTGCGCGCGGAAGCGACGCTCGCCGACCGCAACAAGACCTTGGTCCCCGCGATGATCGAGCCCTGTGACCGCCCGATCATGTTCGAGCTCACCCAGACCGCGGATCTGACTGGCTGGGACGGCTCACCCACGGACGCGGCCTGGAAGGCGTTCGTCGCCGACGTGAAGCGGTTCGTGGAGGCCAGAGCCTCTCTGGCAACCGGGGGCCCTGTGCCCCAATCGTCTGCGCTCACGCAGGCGTCCGCGCCGCCCCCAGCGGCCGCTCCACCGGAATCATCCACGCTGCCCACGCCGGCCGTTCGGCCGACAGGCAGGATCTCGATCTGCGTACTGCCCTTTGCCAACATGAGCAAGGACGACGAGCAGGAGTACTTCGCCGACGGCATCAGCGAGGACATCATTACGGATCTCTCGAAGGTCGCCGCGCTCGCGGTCATCTCGCGCAACTCGGCCTTCACGCTCAAGGGCAAGAGCATCGACGTGCCGCAGGTCGCCCGGCAGCTCAAGGTGACCCACGTGCTCGAGGGCAGCGTGCGCAAGTCCGGTAACCGCGTGCGCATCACTGCGCAGCTCATCGATGCGGCGCGCGACAGCCACGTCTGGGCGGAGCGCTTCGATCGCGACCTCTCCGACATCTTCGCGCTGCAGGACGAGATTTCCCTGGCGGTGGTCAAGGCGCTGAAGCTCACTCTGTTTCCGGAGGAGAAGAAGGCAATCGAGGATCGCGGGACGACGAATGTCGAGGCCTACGATAAGTATCTGCGCGCACGGGCGCTGCGAGATCAACAAGGCCCTGCGGAGCTGCGGCGCGCGGTCCAGGTCTTCCGGGAAGCCCTCGCGCTCGACCCCGACCTCGTTCCCGCCTGGCGTGGCCTCTATCAGGCTCACCGGGATGGCGTCGTCTATGCGGCCGAGAGCATCGACGAGGCGCGGGCAGGCATGGCCGCAGCCTCCGCCCGGATCCTCGCGCTGGCGCCCAATGCATGGTGGAGCCACGCGCTGCGCGCAGACCAGCTCGCCGATCGACACAAGTGGTCGGAGGCCGAAGCCGCCGCCGGGGCGGCGCTCGCTGCCGCGCCCGCCTCGGAAACGGACGCCGTCAGGACCTACTTTGGAGTCCTGATGTCCGTCGGACGGATCGAGGAGGCGATTCCGTACGTGGAGCGTGCGCGCCAGAGCGACCCGCTGTCACTGTTCGCCTCCATGGTGCTGCAAGCGGGGCTCGACTCGAGCGGCCGCCCCGCGCAAGCCGATGCGGAATACGAGCGCAGCAAGGACCTCTCCGGCGACCGCGACATCGCGGAGCACTTCGCCCTGTTCCGCGCCCTGATCCGCGGCGATGTCACGGCGGCCAAGAGCCGGGTCGGACGGGTCATGGCTTATCAGACGGCGCCGGTCGCGGGCCTCGAGGACCTGCCGCAGATGTTCGATCAACCCGAGACGATGCTCGCGAGGCTGCGCCAAGCCCAGGCGGACCCGCACAACCAGAAGGCCCCCAATCAGTACAAGATCGGCGTATGGGCGGGCTGGCATGGCGACCTGCCGCTCGCGACCGTCGCCCTGCGGCGGGCTTTCATCGACCTGCACAACCCGCGCGTCGGTGCGCTGTGGATTCCCATGCTGAGCGGCGTGCGCCGAACGCCGGCGTTCAAGCAACTCCTGCGCGACCTCGGCCTGGCCGACTACTGGCGTCAAACCGACCAGTGGGGCGACTTCGTCCGGCCGCGCGGCGATGATGACTTCGAGGTCATCCGGTAGCGATCGAGATGCCCGACATCTTTCTCTCCTACAACCGCGAGGACCAGGCGGTGGCGCGCCGGTTCGCCGCAGCCTTCGAGCGCGAGGGCTTCAGCGTCTGGTGGGACGCGACACTGCGCTCGGGAGAGGCCTACGATCAGGTGACCGAGCGGGCGCTGAAGGCCGCGAAGGCAGTCGTCGTGCTCTGGTCCACTCGCTCGGTGGAATCGCGCTGGGTGCGCGCCGAAGCGACTCTCGCCGACCGCAACAAGACCTTGGTCCCCGCGATGATCGAGCCGTGCGACCGCCCGATCATGTTCGAGCTCACCCAGACCGCGGATCTCTCGCACTGGCACGGCGATGCGAACGATCCGGCGTGGCGCGCTTACGTCGCGGACGTGCGTCGATTCGTCGAGCGCGGCGGCCCCGGCGCCGCGCAAGCCCAAAGCCCAGCCATCACGCCGCCCGCACCCGCCTCCGCGCCCGCGGCGCCCGCATCCCCGGCGCCCGAGCAAGGCGGAGAGCCCAACCTCGTCGTGCTCCCGATCGCGAGCCGCTCGGGCCTGCCCGAGGATGAGGCCTTCGCCGAGGATCTCACCTCCGAGCTCATCGCCGAGCTCGCTCAGCACGGCTGGGCCAAGGTCATCACGCCCGCGGTGGCCGCCCAGCGCGGCGCCGCTCTCGATCTGCGCGCCGTGGCCCGCGAGCTCGATGCGCGCTATGCCATGCAGGCGCACATCCGCCGCATCGGGACGAGCCTGCGGTTGATGGTCGAGCTGCTCGAGGCGGACGCCGGCCGCATCGTCTGGACGCAGAAGTACGATCGTCCCCTCGAGGACCGCGCGGCGCTCGCGGAGTCGCTCGCCGTTGAGGTCGCGAGCCACGTCGGAGAGCAGCAGATCTCGCGCTTCGAATTCGAGCGGGCCGCGAGAAAGTCCGGTGGCTGGTCCGCCTGGGAACGGACGCTGCGCGCGATGGAATGCACGGCCCACCTCAATTCGCGGAGCACGCGCGTCGCCTGCGAGGAAGCCCGGGAGGCGCTCGCGATTGCCCCGGACTACGCCCTCGCCCACGCGATGCTCGCGTTTGCCTTGGCGTTGAATGTTTACCTTTTCGGAGGCGATCCGGTGACGGAGGAGGTGCGCCTGCACGTCAGGCGGTCGGTCGACCTCGACAGCGACGATCCGCGCATCTTGCGCCTGGCATCCATGGCGAGCAGCTCGCTTGGCGACTCGCAAAGTGGGCTGCGCTTTGCAAGACGGGCGCTCGAGTTGGCCCCCCACGTCGCCCACGGGCATTACTGCCTCGCGTTCGCGTACCTGAGACTCGGACAGCGCGCCGAGATGATCGCTGCGCTCGACGCCGAGCACGAGCTCTCGCCGCGCGCGTTCTATCTTTACTTCTCTCAATACCTGCGCGCGCTCGCGCATTTTTTGGCGGGCGAGCTCAGCGCCGCGCACGATGCGATCGATCGCTCGCTCGAGCTCAACGCGAATTTCGTGCATGCGCAGAAGTGGAAGGCGATCGTCTCGTCACTGCTGGGCCAGCACGACGAGGGTCGCGGCGCCGTGCGCGACATGCGTTCGGCCGAGCCATCGTTGACGCTGGACGATCACATCTCTCAAATCAACCGCTCGCTTCCGCCCGACTCCCGAGCCGCCGAAGCCGTCGCGGCGTTGAGGCGGGCCTGGGCCGAAGTCGAGCCCGCCGCCTGAGCGAGCTCACCGCATGACCGCGCCGCCCGACATCTTTCTCTCCTACAACCGTGAGGACCAGGCGACGGCGCGCCGGGTCGCTGAAAGCTTCGAGCGAGAAGGGTTCACCGTCTGGTGGGATGCGACGCTGCGCTCCGGAGAAGCTTATGACGAGGTGACGGAGACGGCGCTGCGCACCGCCAAGGCGGTCGTCGTGCTGTGGTCCAGGAAGTCCGTGGTGTCCCGCTGGGTGCGCGCAGAGGCCACCCTCGCCGACCGCAATAAGACCTTGGTCCCCGCGATGATCGAGCCCTGCGACCGCCCGATCATGTTCGAGCTCACCCAGACGGCGGATCTGACCCGCTGGGACGGCTCGGCGACGGACGAGGCCTGGAAGGCATTCGTGGCGGATGTGAAGCGCTTCGTGGAGGCGCGGGCGCCTGTTACCCCGGCCGGCGCTCTGTCGAGATTGCCCGAGCCGCCCCAGCCGTCCGCAATGCCTCGGTCGGCCACCCCCTCGAAGTCGTTTTCGCCGTCCTTGCCCGCCGCTCCGTCTCCAGGCCGAATCTCGGTGTGTGTGCTGCCCTTCGCCAACATGAGCAAGGACGACGAGCAGGAGTACTTCGCCGACGGCATCAGCGAGGACATCATCACCGATCTCTCGAAGGTCGCGGCGCTCGCGGTCATCTCGCGCAATTCGGCCTTTGCCTTCAAGGGCAGGCACGTCGATCTGCGACAAGTGGCGCGGCAGCTCGAGGTGACGCACGTGCTCGAAGGCAGCGTGCGCAAGGCGGGCAATCGCGTGCGCATCACCGCCCAGCTCATCGAGGCGGCGCGAGACAGTCACCTCTGGGGCGAGCGTTACGACCGCGACCTCTCCGACATCTTCGCGCTGCAGGATGAGATCTCGCAGGCGATCGTCAGCGCCTTGAAGCAGAAGCTGTTCCCGGAGGAGAAGCGGGCGATCGAGAATCGCGGGACGACGAATGTCGAGGCCTACGACAAGTATCTCCGCGCACGAGCGTTGCTGCATCACCAAGGGCCCGTGGAGCTACACCGCGCCATCGCGATCTTCCGGGAAGCGCTCGCGCTCGACCCCGGGTTCACTCTTGCATGGCGGGGGCTCTACCAAGCGCACCGGGACGCGCTGGTCGTCGTGGCCGAGAGCTCCGAGCAGGCGCAGGCGGGCATGGCCGAGGCCGCCGCCCGCATGCTGGCGCTCGGACCCGGGGCCTGGTGGAGCCACGATCTGCGCGTGAATCAATTTTTCGATCAACGCAGGTGGGCCGAGGCCGAGGCCGCGGCCGCGGCGGCGCTTGCAGCCGCCCCGGGCTCGGAGGTCGAGCCGCTCTGGACCTATTGCATCCTGCTGTCGTCTGTCGGGCGGCCCGAGGAAGCAGTCGAGTACGCCGCTCGTGCGCGCCAAATCGAGCCGCTGTCGCTGCGCGCCTCCACGGAGTTGCAGGTGCAGCTTGATTTGAGCGGCCACATCGCGGAGGCCGATGCGGAATACGAGCGCAGCAAGGATCTCCCCGGCGACCGCCAGGTCGTTGAGAACTTCGCCATGTTCCGCGCCCTGGGACGTGGCGATGCGGCGGCAGCCAGGAATCTGGTGAGGCGGTATATGGCGCACGAGACCAATCGAGTGGTGGGCCTCGAGGACCTGCCGGAGATATTCGATCAGCCCGAGACGATGCTCGCGAGGCTGCGCCAGGCGGAGGTGGACCCCGCCAACCAGGACTCCCGCAAGCAGCTGCGGATCGCCCTGTGGGCAGGATCGTATGGCCAGACCCCCGAGCGGGCGATCTCGGCGCTGCGACGGTTTGCGCTCGACCTGCGCTCTCCGCGCCTCGGCGTGATCTGGGCTCGTGCCCTGAGCAGCGCGCGCCGGACGCCGGCGTTCAAGGAGTTCGTGCGCGAGCTCGGGCTCGTCGATTACTGGCGCCAAACCGGCAAGTGGGGCCAATTCGCGAGGCCCGTCGGGGATGAGGATTTCGAGGTCATCCGGTAGAGGCCATGCAGGGCGCGATCGAGACGTTAGCGATCGGGGGGAGCCGGTCAGCGGCGCGCGAGGAACGTCACGAATGCCGTGCTCGACGCCTGGACTTGCGTAGCGCAGGCTCTTCGCTTCCCCCGAGCAGCCATTCCGAGGCGGAGTGCCAGACGATGCCGCGCGGCAGGTCGCGTGGCGCATCCGCCACGAGGCTGATCAAGCGCCGCAGCACCTGAGGCCGCTCGCTGCCGGCCGCGAGCAGCGCGCGCACCTCGCGCTCGCGCGCCGCCGGGGAGTCGAGGTCCGTGCAGACTTGAATCAACTCTTCGCCTCCCTCGGGATGACGGGCGAGGAAGTCCACCTCGAAGCCTGCCGCCGTCCGCACGTAGGAAATCTGTGCTCCGCGCCGTTCCAGCTCGAGCAGCACGGCTGTCTCGAGGGCATGGCCGAGATTGCGGCGCGCCGTCGAGTCGAAAACCGGAATCAGGCCCATGTCGACCGGGTAGGCCTTCCGCGGGTTGACCATCCGCTGCCGCTCGGAGCCGGACGACATCGACACGGTCCGGATGAGGAACGCATCCTCGAGGTGCCCGAGATAGGCATGCAGCGTGTCCTTGGCGACGGCGATGTTTTGCGAGCGCAGGTCGCCGTGAAACTTGTTCACGCTGAACGAGCCTGCGGGATTGGCGAGCAGCCGGCGCGCCATCCAGCGCAGCGCGACCGGATTCGAGACGCCATACCGCTCGATCACATCGCGAAGCAAAGTGATATCGACGTAACCGCGCAGCAGCTCGAACCGATCGCGCGGGGCCGCGCCGAGCGACTCCGGAAAGCCGCCGCGAGTGAGATAGGCCCGCAAATCCTTCTCGAGCGCCGAGCGCGCCGCCTTCGGCATCTGCTTGACCGCCCGCTCGGGCTCGCGGCCGAAATATCGCAGGTATTCACGGAAGCTGAACGGGTGCACGAGCGCTTCCATGGCTCGCCCGCGCATGCTGCTCGCAACCTCGCGGGACAGCAGGCGCGAGGAGGAGCCGGAGACGAACAGCTCGATCCGCTCGGTATCGAGCAGGCGCCGCGCGAAGCCCTCCCAGCCGGGCACGGTCTGGATCTCGTCGAGGAAGAATGCCGGACGGCGGGCATCGCGCCATTCCGGATGCAGCTCGAAGTATTCCTCGACGATCAGGCCCAGGTCCGCGACGGTCATGCCGGCCAGGCGCTCATCCTCGAATCCGAAGTGGAGCAGTCCTTCCCGCGGCGTGCCCTGTGCGAGGCGATCCTGCAGGACTTGCCAGAGGAACGTCGTCTTGCCCGCACGGCGCATGCCGATGACCGCAATCGCTTTGTCCGCGATGGCGGGGATGTGGACGTCGCGGCGCGTGAGCTTGGGGATCGGCTCCACCAGCGCATCGACGATCTTGCGGCGGATCAGGTCGCGCATATGTCCTTTATAGAATGATAATTTATCATAAAATTGTCCGGATAATAAGGACGGTATGGCCGTCAGTGGAGGTGGCCCGGCCGCGCCCCGGCGTTTATCGCTCTGGGGATTTTCGTGCGAAGATATCGAGCCGGCGCGAAAATTCATCCGCTGAGCTCGGTCGAGTCCGCCACGTCGTCGGCGCGAAGGGGTCACGCTTGCCGGATATCTTTCTCTCCTACAACCGCGACGATCAGGCGGTGGCGCGCCGGTTCGCGGAAGCGTTCGAGCGCGAGGGCCTCAACGTCTGGTGGGACGCGACACTGCGCTCGGGGGAGGCCTACGACGAGGTGACGGAGACGGCATTGCGCACCGCCAAAGCGGTCGTCGTGCTGTGGTCCAAGAAGTCCGTGGTCTCCCGCTGGGTACGCGCAGAGGCCACGCTCGCCGACCGCAACAAGACGCTCGTCCCCGCGATGATCGAGCCCTGCGACCGCCCGATCATGTTCGAGCTCACGCAGACCGCGGACCTCTCGAGCTGGCAAGGCGCCTCGGCGGACCCGGCATGGATCGCGTTCCTTGCCGACGTACGGCGATTCGTCGAGCGCGTGCTCCCACCGACCGGAGATGTGCCCGCAACGAGCGCTGCTGCGCGTTCCGCCGACGCCCCCGCGCCCGCGGCCGCGGCCGCAAGCGCGGCTGCGCCCGCGCTCGCGCCCGTGCCCGCCGCTGCACGCCCCGGGCAGTCGTTCGCCCAGTCGCCCTCGACGACATCCGCCCCGGGCGGCACGCGCGGCGACGCGCCGTCCCTTGCCGTGCTGCCCTTCACCAACCGTTCCGGACTGCCGGAGGACGATGTGTTCGCGATCGGAATGGTCGAGGACATGATCGACGCGCTATCGCAGGGTGTCTACGTCCGGGTGCTCGCGAGTGCCGCGACCGCGCGCTTCCGAGCCGGCGCGATGCCGGATCTCGAGGCGATGAGCCGCCAACTCGGCGTGCGCTACATCCTCGAGGGCAATGTGCGGCGCACCGGTGGGAACCTGCGAGTGACCTCTCAGCTCGTCGACGCCGTGACCGGCGCGATCCTCTGGACACAGCGCTTCGATCGGCCGCTCACCGAGCTCGCCGCCTTGCAGGAGGAGCTGGTTCTCGACGTGGCGGCGCACCTCAACACACAGGTCTACCGCCTCGAGATGGAGCGTGCGCTGAAGAAGCCGGGCGATCTCACCGCCTGGGAGGCCGTGATGCGAGCCATCGCGGCTCACCGGCTGATGAACGTCGCCAACATGTCCGTCTGCGTCGAGGAAGCGCGCAAGGCCGTCGCGATCGCCCCGGACTATGCCCTCGCTCATGCCGTGCTCGCCATGGGGAGCGCACTGCAGTACGCGGCATCCCTGCCGGATGATCCGGCGGAGGTCCGTCGGATACGCCATCACATCGACAGAGCGCTCGCTTTGGACCCCGACAACGCACTGGTCCTCGCTCATGTGTCGCTCGCGCTCAGCTGGACGGGCCATGCTGGGGACGGCCTGCGTCACGGCGAGCGGGCTGTCCGGGCGAACCCCGGCGCCGCTCAGGTGCATCTCAGCTGCGGGTTTGCGTGTCTCTATCTCAATCGCCCGGACGAGGCGCTGGCGCATCTGGAAGCCGACCTCAGAGCCTCACCGGGCGCTCCCCACAACTTCTTGAATTTGATCTATCAGGGGTGGGCGCATCTGTGCGCCGGACGCTGGAGCGAGGCGGTTGCGGCCTTCGACCGCTCACTCGCGCTGAATCCGGCTTGCGCCCCGGCGATGCTCTTCAACGCGATCGTCTGCCAGAAGAGCGGCCACACGGCGGAGGCGCGGCAGCTATGGCGCCGCGCGCGTCAGGCCGAGCCGGACGGCACGCTCGCCGTCTGGGAGCGGAACATCAGCCGAGTCTTCCCGCACGGCCCGGTCAAGGAGGAGCTGCTCCGACTCCTGCGCTCGCTCTGGCGGGAAGCCGAATCCGAGCTCGGCGCCAATTCCGAGTCTGGCGCCGCGTCCGAGTCTGGCGCCGCGTCTGCATCTGACGCCGCGTCCGATCTCTCCCAGTGACCGCGCTGCCCGACATCTTTCTCTCCTACAACCGTGGGGACCAGGCGACGGCGCGCCGGATCTGGACGGACGTCGAGCCGACCGCATGAAGCCGAGCGCATTCGCTTCGACTGCATCGATTGCCGCGACCACCTCGACCGCCGCGCCGCCGCCGCCGCGCGTGCGACTCTGCCTCGGCGTCACCGGTCACCGCGAGGACAATCCCGCGTTCGCGGCCCACCGCGCCGAGATCGAGGCGCACCTCGCGCGGGTGCTCGATTCGATCGCCGCCGCCGTCGCGGGCGAGCCGCCGCCCCGTGGCGCCGGCGCCATCGCGCCGATCCGCCTGCACTGCCTGCTCGCGGACGGCACCGATCAGTTGGCGGCGGCTGGCGCGCTCGCGCGAGGCTGGCACCTCGTCGCGCCGCTCCCCTTCGGCCTCGCGCTCAACGCGGCCATCAACTCCCACCCTGCGACCGCGCACGACGCTCGCGCCGTGCTCTCCGGCGCCGAGAGCGACTCGCACGCCTGCAGCGCCGCAGTGCGGGAGCGGGCCGCGCGCATCCGCGCGCTCGCCGCGCAGGCTCGCCTGTTTCAGCTCGCGGATCGCGACGACCTCATCGCCGACTTGTTCCTCGAGAAGCTTCAGCATCCCGAGAATACCCGCAAAGCGTCGGCGTTCGCCGCGGAATCCTCCGCGCGCGTGGCGCTCGCCTCGCGCATCGTCGTTGAGCAGTCCGACCTCATCGTCGCGGTGTGGGACGGCGTGAGTCGGGCCTTCATCGGCGGTACGGGCCATACCATCCAAGCGGCGCTCGAGACCGGCGCGCCCGTCGTGTGGATCGACGCCAACGCCCCGGCGCGGTGGCGCATCCTGCTCGGGCCGGAGGCGCTCGCCGACGCCGCCGCACCCTCGAATGTGACGACCGACCGCGAGGCTCAGTTGCAAGCGCTGGTCCGGGCGGCCCTGCACCCGGCGCCCGCGCGTAACCCAGCTGCGCGCCACGGCCGCCGGCGGCACGCGAGCGACAGGGCCGACCCCAGCCATCATGCCGACCCCAGCCATCATGCCGACGCCGGCCATCATGCCGACGCCAGCCGACGTTCCGCGCACGGCCCGCGCTCCCGCCCCGCGCACCCCTCGCAGTCGAGCCCCGAGAGCCTCGAGCGCGAGCGGCTGCCGCGGCGAAGCAATCCCCTGTGGCACCTCTATCGCCGCGTCGAGGCCCTGTTTGGCGAGGACACCTTCAGGCGGCGGCTGAGGAGCCTGCGAGAGATCTACGAGACGCCGGATGGAATTCCCTCGGGCAGCGCCGCACCGCTGCTCGCCGAGGCCCGGGCCCTGCCCGGCCAGCAGGAGGACTACGTCGCGAGCCTCGAGAGCGCGATCCTGCGTCGCTTCGCGTGGGCCGACGGGGTCTCCGCGCACCTCTCCGACACCTATCGCGGCAGCATGATCGCGAACTTCCTGCTCGCGCCGCTCGCGATCGTCGGCGGAATCGCTTACCTCCCGCTCGCCGGTGCGCAGGGCAAATGGCCGTTCGCCCTGTTCGAGCTGACTTTGCTCTGCGCCATTCTCGCGATCACCCTCACCGGGCAGAGGCGCCGCTGGCACTCGCGATGGTTCGAGACCCGGCGCGTGGCCGAGTACCTGCGCCATGCGCCGATCCTGCTCCTGCTCGGCGTCGCGCGCGCCTCCGGCCGCTGGCCCCAGGGCACCGAGACCTCCTGGCCGGAATGGTACGCCCGCCATGGCTTGCGGGACGTGGGCCTGCCGCACCTCGCCGTCACGCAGGGCTACCTGCGTCGAGCCGTGGGCGATCTGCTCCATCGACACGTCGTCCGGCAGCGCGACTATCACATCGCGAAGGCCAAGCGCCTCGCCGCCGTGCACGCGCGGCTCGACCGGCTGTCGGAGATCCTGTTCTCGCTCGCGATCGTCGCCGTCGCGACGTACCTCGTGCTGAAGGGCGGCGGTGCGCTGCGCCTCTGGCCGCGCGAGGTCGCTGGCCGCCTCTCGGATCTCTTCACGTTCCTGGCCGTCTTGCTGCCGACGTTCGGCGGCGCGGTGGCCGCCATCCGCTACTTCGGCGACTTCGAGCGCTTCGCCGCGATCTCCCGGGTCACCTCCGAGAAGCTCGAGACGCTGCACGCGCGCATCACGCAGTGGCTCGCCGCCCCCGACAGCACGCTCGATTACGGCCGCGCAGCCGACCTCGCCCACGCGACCGACGATGTGGTGGTGAGCGAGATCGAGAGCTGGCAGGCCGTCTTCGGCGGCAAGGACGTGACGGTGCCGGTCTGACTCCGCGCGCTATCCCGCCGCGGCGAGCTGCTCCCCGCTCACCCACCACCCGTGGATGCCCTGCCCGATGCGGAAGGGGAGCTTCACCGTCGCGACCGCTCCGGTCTCCATGTGCTGCGTGTCCACCACGACGAGGTCCGAGCGGTTCTCGATCAGCCGATTGGCGACGCCGACCAGATAGCCATCGCCCTCGGGCGCATCGCTCGAGCGCGGCACGAAGCAGCATTCCTGCAGCGTGGACTCGGCGCCGGCAAAGAACGTCGAGGTGGTGCGGGTCGCATGATCGAAGCGCGTCCAGCAGTTGACCGGCTGCGTGAGAACGTGCGCGAGGCGCTCGTCGAAGGGCCGCGCGGGATCCATGGTCGGCATGAACCCGTAGCGGTAGGCGAGCGTGTGGTACCGATCGTCCTGGCGGGGCAGGATGCCGACGACGGGGTAGAGAATCTGCATGTCGTAGGTGTCCGCGCTCTTGCTCGAGAGGTCCACCGTGAGCCGGGTGATGCGGCCCTCGGCGGCGCGCTCGTCGTACGGCTCTCCGTACGCGTTCGGGAAGAAGGGAAACTGATTCTTGAGCGCCATGTCCACGTCGACGGTGAGCCGATCGCCGTCCGAGAACGCGCCCATCACGTGCGTCGCGCACCGCTCGGGCCCCTTGAACCAGCGGATGTCCTTGCCGTCGCCACCGCGCCGCATCACGCCGAGCCACGTGGGCAGATGCGAGTCCCAGGCGAAGTGCACCCCGCCGAGCTTCATCTGCCGCACGCTCGTCGCCATCGGGATCACGAGGAAGGCGATGTGCCGCTGCGTCACCGCGAAGTCGTGGAGCATGCCGACGTACGGCACCTTGATCCACGCTTCCCAGGTGATGTGGTTGCGCCTGTCGATCGTGAAGACGGCGACGTCATCCGTCGCTTCGCCCTTCGCCTCGTAGCCGAAGGCGATCATCTCGCCCGTCTGCGGATCGAGCTTGGGATGGGCGGTGAAGGTGCGGCTCACGAGCTTGCCGTGGAAGTTAAAGTAGTCGTCGAGCGTCTCGAGCGTGCGCGGGTCCATGAGCACCGGAGGACTGTCCTCCTTCAGCGCCATGAGCTTGCCGGCGTGATAGACGACGTGCGTGTTCGCCGTGCCGCGGCTCAGCGTCTTGACCGATGGATCGTCGGTGTAGGGGTTGCGGTACATCCCGAAGAGCGAGCGGCGCGCCGCGGCCTGCGCCTTGAAGCGCTGCGTGCGCACGTACCGGCTCTTGAAGTCCGCGTGCCCGCCCGCGAGGCGGAACATGGCGACGTGGCCTTCGCCGTCGAACGGGATGTTGTCCGGGCACTTCGGCGGATACTGATAGTCGGGCCCCACGCGATAGAACGCGCCGTCGATATCGGAGGGAATCTCCCCCTCGACCTCGCAGTCGCGCAGGTCCACCTCGGCCCGGAACGGCGCCCCGAAGCGCTGGAACGTCGGCAAGCTCGCGAAGCTCACCGGTGCCGGACGGGGCCCGTTCGCGGGGTTTAGGGAGTCGCGCTTCAGGGTCACGCTCATGAGGGGGTACTTCACGGCAAAGGGTGAGGGGATGGCACGAGTGTACTGCGAAAACCGGGCTGCGAGGCTTTTTCCCCCGGGAGCGGGCCCGGGGAGCCCCCTGCGCGGGCGGGCTACTCCTGCGATTCCGCTCCCGCCGCGACCCACGCGAGATCGGCGCGCGAGACCGATCCGGCATCGAACCGGCGCGCCGCGGCCGCCATGCGCGTCAGCGCCTGGCCGATCGGCATCGCGGGCGCCGCCGAGCCCCGCTTCGCCTTGTGGAAGCGCACGGGATTGATGCGCGCGACGACGTAGTTGCGTAGATACGGCGAGCGCAAGCCCCGCTCCGCGAGCGCCGCGACGATGCGCTTGACCTCACGGTCCACCTCCTGCAGGCGCGCCGCGTAGCCCTCCCGGGCGCGCAGGCTTCTCGCGAGCGGCTGATCGGCGAGGCGGTCCACCTTCTTCAGGAACGGACCGTACGCGCCTCCGCCGAAGCGCGCGTTGCGCTCGTACGCGAGCCCGAGCGTCAGCAGCTCCGCCGACTCGAGCTCGCGCGCGCAGGCGGACTCGCGCGCCTGCGGGTCACGGCGCGCGAGGCTGCGGGCCATGCGGATCGCCTCGAGGCTCTTGTCCCGCAGGTTGTGCGCCTTCTCGGTGTTGAGCGCGAGGATGCGGTAGGCGAGGGCCTCCTCGGGAGAGACGAGCGCCGTGATCCGTCCGAGCCCGAGGAACTTCGCCGCGGCGAGCCGGTGCCGCCCGTTCGGCGTCCACAGGCGCCCGTCCTCCCCCGGCACGACGATCAGCGGATCGAGAAAGACGCCCGTCTCCTCGATCTTCTCGGCGAGCCGCCGCGCATGCGTCGGGGAGAGGTCACGCTGGAAGGGCGTCGGCTGCACCGCCCCGAGCGGCAGCGATGCGACGAGCATGGCCGGCCGTTGAGCGGCTCGTGGTACGCGCCGAGCGGCACGCCGCCCACATCCCTCACGAGCGCCGCGACCGCCGCG
>JASHTK010000261.1 GCA_030040575.1 Gammaproteobacteria bacterium | reverse complement strand
TTCTACTCGGTGCAGATCCTGCCCGGCTGGGCGAAGGCGGTGTCCTTCGTGAACCCCATTCTGTACATGGTGAACGCATTCCGCTTCGGGTTCTTCGGCATCTCTGACGTGAGCGTTGCCGCGGCGTTCGGCATCATGACTGCGGCGGGGATCGGGCTCTTCACCGCCGCGGTGGTGCTGATGCGCCGCGCGAGCGGCGTCCGGGAGTGATCAGGCGTCCGGAAGTAATTAACAGAATCCACTAAATTTGCGCCCCAACCCCTTCTAAATAAAAGCTTCATAATTCCGTCATGCCGCCGACTTGCGCGCAAGCGATCCTGCCCGACATGAAAGCGGGCGGCCTCAACGCGCTCCTCGCTCGTATCGATTCGGCGGAGTACGGCCTCTGCCGCCGGTTCAATTTGGGCGCGTCCTACTCGTCCGTGCGGCGCGTGCTCGTGGCCGCGAGCCGGGCCGGCGACGGCATCGCGTGGTACGTGCTCATCATCGCGCTGCCCTTCCTCTACGGCCGCGCCGCCCTGCGGCCTGCGATCGTCATGGCGCTCACTGGAATCGCCGGCGTCGTGCTCTACCGCGCGCTCAAGCAGACCTTCGTCCGGGAGCGCCCGTTCATCACTCACTCGGCGATCGATTGCGCCGCGGCGCCGCTCGACCGGTACAGCTTCCCCTCCGGCCACACCCTGCACGCCGTCTCCTTTACCTGGCAGGCCGTCGCGCACTTCGGGGAGCTCGGCTGGATTCTCGTGCCGTTCGCCTGCCTCGTGGCCGCCTCCCGGGTCGTGCTCGGACTGCACTACGTGTCCGACGTCCTCGCCGGTGCCCTCATCGGCGCGCTGCTGGCTCAGGTCGGCCTCGCGTTCTCGTAGTCCGGTGACCTCTGCTCGCGGCTCGGTCGGCTGAGCCTCACCCCCGCGGTGCGCGCCCTCCTCGTCTCCGACGTTTACTTTCCTCGAGTCAACGGCGTTTCGACCTCGATTGCGACCTTCCGGGCAGACCTCGCCGCCTGCGGCGTCGAGACGACGCTCGTCGCTCCTCGCTACGAGGGCAATGGAGCCTGCGATGAGAGCGTCATCCGCGTGGCGAGCGCCCGCGTCCCGGGGGATCCGGAGGACCGCCGCATGCGCTGGCGTGCTCTCCTGCAGGCGCTCGAGATCGCAGCCCGCAGGCCCTTCGATCTGGTGCACATCCAAACGCCGTTTCTCGCGCACTACGCGGGTGTGCGTCAGGCGCGGGCGGCGCGGACGGCGTGCCTCGCGACGTATCACACGTTCTTCGAGGAGTACCTGCACCACTATGCGGCGCTCCTGCCGCGCGTGATGGGGCGGGCGCTCGCCCGCACGTTCACCCGCTCGCAGTGCCGCCAGGTCGACGCGCTCATCGCACCGTCCGAGCCCATGCGTGAGGTGCTCGCGCGGTACGGCGTCGCGGTACCGATCCACGTGGTGCCGACGGGCCTGCCCGCGGACCGGTTCGCGCCCGGCGACGGCGCGCGCTTCAAAGCGCTGCTCGAGCTGCCGGCCGAGCGACCCGTGCTGCTCTATGTCGGGCGGATCGCCCACGAGAAGAACATCGAGTTCCTGGTGCACAGCTACGCGCGGGCAAGGCGCGAGGTGCCGCAGGCGCTGCTGCTCATCGCGGGCGAGGGACCCGCGGAGAGCACTTTGCGGCGTCTCGTCGCAAAGCTCGGGCTCGAGCGCGATGTCCGCTTCGCCGGGTATCTCGACCGCGAGCGCACGTTGCTCGACTGCTATGCGGCCGCTCACGCGTTCGTGTTCGCCTCGCGCACGGAGACTCAGGGCCTGGTGCTCCTCGAGGCGATGGCTCAGGGCGCCCCGGTGATCTCGACCGCCGAGCTCGGAACCCGCTCGATCCTCAAGCCCGAGTCGGGCGCGCTCGTCGCGCCGGAGCGGGTCGAGGATTTCGCGGCGGCCATCGTGCGCGTGCTGCGCAGCGAGGCCCTCCGCCGCGAGATGGCCACGCGCTCCCGGGCGTATGCCGAGCGCTGGTCGTCCCTTGAGATGGCGCGCCGGCTCGTTGAGATCTACCGCACGGCGCAGGCCGAGTCTTCGGCGCGCAGCCGCGCGTGATACCCGCGGCCGGCCCCGCTCACTGCGGGGGCTGTCGGTCCCCGGCGACAGCGGAGCGCGCCGGCCTGCACAGCGTGATCGCGGCCTCAGGAGCCCCGGGAACCTTTGAGCTACACTCGATTCGTAGGGCGAGATCGGACCGCAGAACGGCATGCCGGCAAAACGCGCATTGGTGGTGGACGACTCGAAGTCGGCACGAGTGTTCCTCGCGCGCATGCTGGAAAAATACGAGCTCGAGGTGGACAGCGCCGAGAGCGCCGAGCAGGCGATCGAGTATCTGACGCACCACCGGCCCGACGTGATCTTCATGGACCACTTGATGCCCGGCATGGACGGGTTCCAGGCGGTCCGGACGATCAAGAACAACCCCCGCACGGCCACGATTCCGATCCTGATGTACACCTCTCAGGAGGGCGAGCTGTATGTCGGACAGGCCCGCGCGCTCGGTGCCGTCGGGGTGTTGCCGAAGCAGATCAGGCCCGTCGATGTCTCGAAGGTGCTCTATCAGCTGCACTTGCTGCCCGACCGGCGCTCGCACGAGCAGAGCGCCTTCCACCCGGTGAGCGTCGAGGAGGACGAGGACCTCGAGGAGGTGGTGCTCTCGGTCAAGCCGCTCACCGACGCGGCTCTGCGCGAGCATCTCGCGGAGCTGCGGCGGGCGCTCGTCGCCACGCTCGACGGCCAAGCGAGCCGCATCAAGGCGGAGCTTCACGCGACGCTCGAGCGGGCGCTCGCGCGAGACCCGGCCGGCGGTGAGCTCTCGGGTCGCCGCGTGCCCTGGGGCTGGGTCGCGGCCGCGATCGCGGCGATCGTGGCCGTCGCGAGCCTTTACGCCGCGAACCGGGAATCGATGCAGCGGGCCGCCCTCGCCGACCAGGTCGCACAGCTGAGCGCCGCGCTCGCCTCTGCGGGCGGGACGGGGCCCGACGCGGCGCAGGTCGCGCCGCGTCGGGGCGCATCCGTCGCGCCGCCCGAATCCTCTCCCGCCGCCGCTGCCGAATCCTCACCGGCCGAATCCTCGCCGGCCGAATCGCCCGAATCCGCGTCGCCACAGGCCGCGCAGGCCGAGGCGATCGACCCGATCGTCGAGGTGGTCCCCTACGGGGAGGACCCCCTCGGCGGTCCGCGGCTCGATGCGCTGCGCCAGCTGTTCGATCGGCTGCTCGCCCGCGGCTACAAGGGCGTGGTCGACGTGAAGATCTTCCCGGGACGCTTCTGCTTGACGGGCGATTCCACCGACGGCTTGACGCTCGCGCCGGATGAGATGCCGTACTCGCAATGCTCCGCGGTGGGCGCGGTTCCCGACGACTCCGGGCCGCAGCCGCAGCGCGTCTCGGTCGGCTTCGCCGATCTTGCGGCGACGCTGCGCAGCGCCTCGCACGGGACGGCCGACGTGCAGGTCGAATCGGGAGATGCCAAGTCCACGATCGTCGCTTATCCTCCGGTGTCCGACTCGCTCACGGCCGGCGAGTGGAATCGCGCCGCGAGCGCCAACAACCGGATCGAGATCCGGGTGCACTGAGCGGACGGGCGCGGCTCCGCGCCCGGGCGGAGCAGGACCCCCGGATACCGCGCGCCGGACGCTGAGGATGCCCCTCGAGCTAGACGAAAGCTTCCGTCCCCCCGCCTGGCTCGGCAACCGTCACGTCCAGTCGATCCTGCCGAGCCTTGCGGTGCGTCGCAGCCGCCTCGCGCGGCGGCTTCGGCCGGTCCGCGAGGCGAGCCGGGCGCTCCTGCTCGACTGCGGCGATGGGGTGCGGCTGCAGGCGTTCCACGCGAGCCACGCCTCGAACGGCGGCTCCGCTCTCGCGGGCGCCGCCGCCGGGGCGCCCGACCCCGCTCGCTCGCGCGTCGCGGTGCTGCTGCATGGCTGGGAGGGCAGCGCCGACTCGGTGTACGTCCTCTCTCTCGCGCAGCTGCTCTACGAGCGCGGCTTCGAGGTGCTGCGCTTGAACCTTCGCGACCACGGCGACACCCATCACCTCAATCGGGGCCTGTTCCACTCGTGCCGCCTCCCGGAGGTGATCGGCGCCCTGCGCTGCGTGCAGGCGCGGTTCGCGGGTGCGCCGCTTCATCTCGCCGGCTTCTCCCTCGGGGGCAACTTCATGCTGCGCGTCGCGGCGCAGGCCGAGGAGGCGGGGCTCGACATCGCACGAGTCGTCGCGGTCTCCCCGGTGCTCGATCCCGAGGCGACGCTCGATGCGCTCGAGTACGGCTTTCGCGCCTATCACGGCTACTTCATCCGCAAGTGGACGCGCTCGCTGCGCCTGAAGCAGTCGGCGTGGCCGGGCGAGTACGACTTCTCGGAGCTCCTGCGCATGGCGAGCCTCAGGCGCATGACCGGGGAGCTCGTGCGGCGGTTCACGGAGTTTGCGAGCCTCAAGGACTACCTGCGCGGCTACGCGATCGTCGGCCCGCGGCTCGCGCACCTGCGCGTCCCGGCGACGCTCATCGTGGCGCTCGACGATCCGATCATTCCGGCGCGCGATCTCGAGCGCCTCGCGCCGTCGGCCGCCCTGCGGGTCGTCGCGACCCGCCGCGGCGGGCACTGCGGATTTCTCGACAGGCTGTCGACGTGGACCTGGGCGGAGCGCAGGGCCGCGGCGGAGCTCGACGGGGCGGGGAGCGGCGCGGCGCCGATGCCGGGCTAGTCACCGGGCCGCGAGCGACGCTTCTCCTCGAAGCTGACGACGGCCTGTCCGCTCGTGACGACGAGCTCTCCGTCGATCACGGCGCCCTTCGCGATGGCGATGGACCGCGCGGTCACGCGCGCGCGGATCACGGCCGTCGCGCCGATCTCGAGCTTGCCGCTCACGCTCAGGGCGCCGATGATCTTGCCGGCGACGACGCCCTGCTCCGCGCGGATCTCGCCTTCCCACTCCGATCGCGCCGCCATGCTGAGCGCCCCGCGAACGTGCCCATCGCCGCGGATGGCGCCGCACAGCACGAGCGGGCCGAGCGTCTCGACTGCGCCCGTCACGCGGCAGCCCTCCGCGACGAACGTCGGTGAGCCTCCGAGAAAATCGAGTAACCGCCGCTTCGGTGTTTCGCTCATGTCGCCTTCGCGTGCCGGGAAGCGAGCCTTGCCGCGCGATCGGGGCCCGTAGCAGGCTCGCGGCCATTATCGCCGCATCTGCGGCGAACGTTGACAGGAACCGCATGCCCCGGTCGGGCTCTGACAAATTTCGTCACGGTGACGGGGATCACAGCAGGCGGCTAACCCCCTGTTTCCTATGCTCGTTCCGTTCTGGCACGCGCCTTGCTCCCTTCCGAAGGTGAAGGCGGTCCGATCCCCCGGGCCGCGCTGACAGGCTCGAGAGAGCGAGCCAGGCCTCGAGTGACGAGGATGCTGGAGGCTCTCGGACGAATCGCGAACAACTTCCCCGGTGTTCGCTCCTAGAACGCCGCGATGCGTTTTCCCCCGCTCGCGGCGTTTTTTTGTGCGCTCGCGCCGCCCGCGCCTCCCGGGCCGCCGCTCGCGCCGCCGCTCGGCCGCCGTCCTGCGCGGCGGCTTGGCGCAGTCGCCGGGAACGCTAAACTCCCCCGTCATGCCGCGCGCCGCTCCGCCATCGACCGCCTCGGCCGCGAGAGCGCGTGCCGGCGCTCGCGCGGCGACGCTCGCGAACGGCCTGAAGATCATCGTCTGGCCGAGCCGGGAGATCCCGAGCGTCGCGCTCAACAACTGGGTGCGGGCCGGCAGCCGCAACGAGGCTCGGGGGCTCGCGGGGCTTGCGCATTTCCTCGAGCACATGCTGTTCAATGGAACGCCGCGGCACGGCCCGGGCGAGTTCGACCGGCTGATGGAGGCTCGGGGCGCCGCGAGCAACGCCTTCACGACGGACGACGTGACGGTTTACCAGAGCTGGTTTCCGCGCGCGGCGCTCGAGCAGGTCTTCGAGCTCGAGGCCGATCGGATCGCGAACCTGAGCTTCGTCCCGGAGGTGGTGGAGCGCGAGCGCAGGATCGTGCGCTCGGAGCGCAGGCTCTACGTCGAGGACCACCCGGCGGGCCTGCTGAGCGAGCGAGTGCAAGCCGCCGCGTTCGCCGCGCATCCCTATCGATTTCCGACGATCGGCCTGCCCTGCGACATCGCGGCCTGGCGGATCGCCGACCTGCGCAGGTTCTTCCGCATCTACTATGCCCCGTGCAACCAGACGTTCGCGCTCGCCGGGGACGTCGAGCCCGAGCAGGCGTTCGCGCTCGCGCGCAAGTACCTCGCGCCCATCGCGCGGCGCGCGCCGGCGCCCGCGGTCCGCGTGCGCGAGCCGGAGCAGCGCGCCGAGCGGCGAGTGGTGCTGCGCCGCAAGGGCCGCACCCCGCTCCTGCAGTACGCCTACAAGGCTCCCGCGGCGAACGATCCGCACGGGCCGGCGCTGAGCGTGCTGCTCGCGACGCTCGTCGACGGGGACGCCTCACGCCTGCACAGGCGGCTCGTCGAGGATCGCAAGCTCGCCGTGGAGGTCGCCGGCGACTGGCACGAGGGGCTCGATCCCGGGCTGCTCTGGCTGCACCTCACGCTGCCGGAGGGTGCGGACCCGCTCGCCGTTCGCGACGCGGTCGACGGCGAGCTTGCGCGGGTGGCCGAGCGCGGTGTCACCCGGGCGGAGCTCGAGCGGGCGAGAAATCTCGCAGTGGCCGCTCATTTCCGGCAGCTCGCGACGATCGACGGCAAGGCCCATCTCCTCGGCGAGTACGAGGTGTTGCGCGGCGGCTGGCGCCGGCTGCTCGATGTGCCGGCGCGGTACGAGGCACTCACCCGTGCTGATCTGCGCGCGACAGCGCGCTCGGTACTCGATCCCCGCAGGCGCACCGTCGGCATGCTGGTGCCAACCGGGCGCGGCCGGCGGGCGTGAGGAGGCGCGCGCGACCGCTGCGCGACGTGCGGGTTCCCCCGCACGAGCGGCGCGTCCTGCCGAACGGCGCGCGGCTCGTGATCGTTCCGCGGCGCGAGGTGCCGCTCGTCGCGTTCTGCGCGATCGTGAGCGGCGGCGCCCGCTGCGACGCCGCCGGCCGCTCCGGGCTGAGCGCGCTCGTCGCGGGGCTGCTCGGCAAGGGGGCGGGCGCCCGAGATGCCTTCGGGTTCGCCAATGCCGTCGAAGGAGTCGGCGGGAGCTTCCATGCGGCCGCGACCGCCGATCACCTCATCGTGAGCGGGCAATGCCTCTCGGCCCACACGGACCGGATGCTCGAGCTGCTCGCCGATGCGCTCCTTGCGCCGAGCCTGTCCCGGGTGCAGCTCGAGAAGCTGCGCGCACGGCAGATCGAGCTCATCAAGGCAGCGAAGGACTCCGACCCCGCCGAGCTGCTCGCCACCTACGGGCGCGCGTTCCTGTTCCGCGGCCACCCGTACGGCCGCCCGGTCACGGGTGGCGAGGATTCGCTCGCGTCGATCGGGATCGGCGATGTGACCCGCTACTATCGGGCGCACTTCGGGGCAGACCGGCTCGCGCTCGTCCTCGCGGGCGACGCGAGCGCCACTCGGCTCGCGAGAGCGGCCGGCCGCCTGCTCGGGGCCTGGCGGCCGGCCGGCCGGCCGTTGCCGCCTCTCGCCCCGCCGCGCGAGATCCGGGTCCGCCGCGTGCTCCTCATCGATCAGCCTCGTGCGACGCAGAGCTCCCTGTGGATCGGCGGGCTCGGAGTGGACAGACGCTACGGCCGTCGCGCGGCGCTCGATCTCGTGAACACGCTCTTCGGCGGCCGATTCACCTCGCTCTTGAACAGCGCGCTCAGAATCCGCTCGGGCCTCTCGTACGGGGCGGCCTCGAGCTTCGCGCGCGGTGCCGTTCGCGGCGAATTCGCGATTCAATCGGTCGCCGAGACCTCGAGGACCGCGGAGGCGCTCGATCTCGCGCTCGCCGCACTCGCCCGGCTGAAGCGCGCGGGGGTCACGGGCGAGATGCTCGAGTCGGCGCGAGCCTACGCGCTCGGCCAGTATCCGCTCTCGCTCGAGACCGCTGCCGACTGGGCGTTCGCGCTCGGGGACCTCGAGGCCTATCGCCTCGCGCCCGAGTCGATCGGCGGATACGCAGGGGAGCTGCGCCGAGTGAGCCTCGAGGATACCCGCCGCGTGATCGCCGAGGCGTTCCCGGATCCGCAGCGGGTGGTGATCGTCGTGATCGGCGACGCCGCGCGGATCCGTGCGCCGCTCGCCCGGTACGGGCCGGTGACCGAGACCGAGCTCATTCGGCCGGGCTTCGATGCGCCGGGCTCTGCGAGACGAGCGAGGCCGGCGCGAGCGCCTTCGCCCTCGACGGATCATCCGCGGCGCTCGCGCGGTGGTCCTGAAGCCAGTCGAGAACGGCCCGGTTCGAAGCGGCGATCGCGACCTGCTCGAGGTGCAGCTCGCGCGAGATCAGATCCGGCTCCGGCACATCGCCCTCGGCGAGCTCGACGGCCGCGTCGCACGCCGGGCGCGCCGCATCCCATCTCATCGTCATGATGTAGGCCACGCAAAGATTGGTGCTCGCCGCCACGTCGTCGCCGGCGAAGCGCACGCCATGCGGGCCGATCGCCTCGATCACCGCCTCGTCATGTCCCGCGAGCAGCTGTGTGCCCTCGGCGGCATCCTGGTACGCGGAGAGCACGAGCTTGTGAGACGCGGCGCCCGCCGGCCCGATCGAGCCCGCGGCGGCGGATGCAGCGGATGCGGCGGAGGTGAGAAACGCCGTGGCCGCCACGGCGGCGCCGAGCGCGCTCGCACCCGCGCGCCTCTTCAGTGTCGATCGCTCAAGTTCCCTGCTCATGATCGTAAGTCTCCTCTATCGGTGATGCAGTGCCCGTGCCTTCGGGCTGCAAGCGACGATAGAAACCGCGAGCGTGCGCGACAAACGAAAAGTTCTACTCGGACGGCTGATCGGCGCTCATCGTTCGGCGCCGGCGCGGCGCCGCGCCCGCGCGGCCTGCGCACCGGCGTCTTCCGG
>JASHTK010000260.1 GCA_030040575.1 Gammaproteobacteria bacterium | reverse complement strand
GATTCGAACCCACGTGCCGGTTTTACCCGACCATCCGATTTCGAGTCGGCGCCGTTATGACCGCTTCGGTACCTCTCCGGTGAGCCCTCAGAGCTGCTTCGCAGCCATCCCGGGCCGCGGTGCGGACAGCATAACTGCCTGTATCGCTTGGATAAATAACCAGAGCGCGTGCGGCTTGACTTATTCAGTCCGTCTTCTGTCTCAAGCGAAGGCGGCACGGGGCTTGCGCCTGGTATTCTAAACGAAGCTCACCACCCGCTGTGAGGTGCCGATGCATCGCCGGCTGAGACACGCCTTCGGAGTGGGGCGGCCTACGGGCCTGCTCCGGCCGCCGCTCGCCATCGCCATCCTGGCGCTGATCGGCAGCTGCACACCGCGGCCGCCGCTGCCCGACCCCTTCCACTCGCCGGCCGAGCTCAGGGTCGTCACGCTCAACAGCCCGACCTCCTACTACCTTGGACCCAATCGAGCCGAAGGGCTCGAGTTCGAGCTGGCGAGCGAGTTCGCCCGACGGCTGGGCGTGAGCCTGTACATGTATCCCGTCCCGAGCGTCGCGGCGATGCAGGCCGAGCTGGCCGCCGGACGGGCCGACATTGCTGCAGCGCAAATCACCGCCGACGGCGGCTGGCGCGCCGTCGGAGTCGCGGCCAACGTCTACGAGCACATCCCCCAGATCGTCGTTTACCGCAACGGAGCGCCCCGGCCCCGGGACACCATCCAGATCGAGTCCGCACGGCTCTCGGTCCGCGCGGACAGTCCCCAGGAGCACCTGCTCGAGCGGCTGAAGCACACGGTGGCGCCGACCTTGAGCTGGATCGAGACCGCACCACGCGCTGCGGACCCTGTCCAGGACGTTGAGAACGGTGATGCTCAATACTCCGTCGTCGATGCCCGGGAGTTCTCCTTCTCCCACCACCTGTACCCGGATGTGGCGGAAGGCTTTGCGCTGCCCGACGACCGGCCCGTGCAGTGGGTCGTCCGCCAGGGCGCCCCGAAGCTCTACGCCGAGGTGAACCGGTTCTTCGAGGACATCGCCGGGTCCGGTGAGCTCGCGCGCCTCGTCGCCTTGAGCTCCGGGGACTCGCACGCCTTCGCGTACGAGGAATCACGCAAGTTCGACGAGCTCGTCACCTCGCGGCTGCCGCGCTATCGCAACCTCTTCGAGCAGGCGGCGAGCCAAACGGGTCTCGACTGGCGACTGCTCGCGGCCATCGCCTATCAGGAATCGCAGTGGGATCCGGCGGCCCAGTCGCCGAACGGGGCATCGGGCCTCATGATGCTCACCGTCGGCACGGCGCAGGCGCTCGGGGTGCGCGACCGCACCAATGCGCGGCAGAACATCCTCGCCGGCGCCCGGTACTTCGTCACGGTGCTCGAGAAGATCCCCCCGCGCATTCCGGAGCCGGATCGCACCTGGCTCGCGGTCGCGGCGTACAACGTCGGCTTCGGGCACCTGGAGGACGCACGCGTCCTCACCCAGAAGCGCGGCCAGAACCCCGACTCGTGGGCCGACGTGCGCCGGCAGCTCCCGCTCCTCGCCGACGAGCAGTGGTACGAGCGCGTGAAGCGCGGCTACTGCCGCGGCTGGGAGCCGGTGCAGTACGTCGCGCGCATCCAGCGCTTCTTGAAGCTGCTCGAGTGGCAGTCGCCCTCGGCGATCGCAAGCCAGGCGACGCGGGTGCGGCCGGAGGCGTAGCTCGGCGGGTCAGCGCCGCTCGCCGAAGAATCGCGTGAGCAGCGCGCCGCACTCCTCGCTCAGCACGCCGCCGAAGACCTCGACGCGGTGATTGAGCCCGGGCAGGGCGAGCACGTTGATGAGACCGCCCGCGCCGCCCGCGCGCGGGTCCCACGCGCCGAACACCAGGCGCTGCACACGAGCGTGGACGATGGCTGCCGCGCACATCACGCACGGCTCGAGCGTCACGTAGAGCGTCGTGCCGGTGAGCCGGTAGGTGCCGAGCGCCGCTCCCCCCGCGCGCAGGGCCTCGACCTCGGCATGGGCCGTGGGGTCGTGAGCGCCGATCGGCCGATTGGCCCCCTCCGCGAGGACGACCCCGTCGCGCACGAGCACCGCGCCGATCGGCACCTCGCCGCGCGCCTGCGTTGCGGTCGCGAGCTCGAGTGCGCGCCGCATGAAGTCCTGATCGGAGGCGTGCATCGCGCTAGCATGGCGAAAGACGCCGCGGCCTGCACGTCCGCCGTGGATCCGAGGTCGCGTCGCGAGGACCCGGCGCATGGCCCGCGAGATCGAGCTGAGACTCAAGATGCGGCCCGCCGCGGCGGCGACCGTGGCGCGCCTGCCGTGGCTGCTGCGGCTCGCGAGCGGACCGGCCGAGCGCCACAGGCTGCGCAGCATCTACTTTGACACCGCGAAGCTCAAATTACGCCGCCGCGGCGTCGCCATTCGGGTGCGCCACGCCGGCAAGCGGCGGCTGCAAACCTTGAAGTCGGCGGATGGGGGCGAGAACGGCGTGTTCGCGCGACACGAATGGGAGCACGAGATTCAAGGAGACGTGCCGGACCTGCGCCTTGCGCGGGACACCGCGCTCGGACTGCTCGCGACCAAGAGGCTGCAGCGCAAGTTGCGGCCGATCTTCGAGACGGTGATCGAGCGCACTACCCTGCCGATCCACTGCGGCGGCACCGACCTCGAGCTCGCGATCGACCGCGGCCACATCCGGGCGCGCGGCGGCAGGCAGCGCGAGCCGGTGAGCGAGATCGAGATCGAGCTCAAGCGCGGCGACCCGGCCGAGCTCACGAGGCTCGCGAGGCGGCTCGCGCGCTCGGTTCCCGTCGCCTACGGCCCGCGGACCAAGGCCGACCGCGGCTATGCCCTGAGCGCCGGTGAGGCGGACGGGCCCGTGCAGGCGGGCGCGATCGCGCTCGCGGGCACCCTCACTGCGAGCGAGGCATTCCAGGTGATCGCGCTCGCCTGCCTCGATCATGCGCTCGCGAACGACCGCGCCGCCCGCGCGGGCGCCGCCGAGGGCATTCACCAGATGCGCGTGGGCCTGCGCCGGCTGCGCGCGGCGCTCTCCTTGTTCAAGCACATGCTGCCGGGAGCGGCGACGGACGCCGTCAAAGCCGAGCTCCGCTGGCTCACGGATCAGTTAAGTCCGGTGCGCGACCTCGACGTGCTGCTCGAGGAGCGGGTGCGTCCGCTGCGGCACACCTCACCCGTTGCCGCGGAGGCCGGCGTCCTCGAGCAGGATCTCGATGCGCGGCGCGATGCGGTGCGCGAGCGGGCGAAGGCCGCGCTCGAGAGTGCGCGCTATCGCGCGATCGGCCTGCGCGCGGCCCTGTGGCTCGCCGACGGCCCCTGGCTGCGCCGCGAGGATGCGCGTGCGGCGGCCCTGCGCGCGCGGCCCGTGGCCGCCTTCGCGGCCGAGGCTCTCGCCAAGCGCTCGAGGAACATCGCCAGGCGGGCCCGCAGGATCGAGCAGCTCGATGCCCGCGCGCGCCACGAGCTGCGCATCGCCGTGAAGAAGCTGCGCTACGCCACCGAGTTCTTCGCGAGCCTGTTCACGGGCGGCAAGCGCGAGGCGCGACTGAAGCGGTTCTCGAAGACCCTGCGGGCTCTGCAGAGCGTGCTCGGGACGCTCCACGATATCGATGTTCACGCGGGGGTCGCGACGTCGATCGCCCATCCTCGTCCGCAGACACGATTGCGGGCGAGCGAGGCGTTCGCGATGGGATTCATCGCCGGACAGGAGCGCAAGCTCGCCGACTCCTGCATCGCCGCGATCAATGCCGCGGCCGTGCGCCTATCGCGCCTGCCTGCGTTCTGGGAATGAGCGCGGGGCGAGGGAGCCCACCGAGCGGGCCCCCTCGCGCCTGACCGCTCGATTCGGCTCAGCCGTGAGCCCAGTGACCGGCCACGAACCGGTAGTGTCCGTGGTGCTCGACCCAGTGCTCGGGAACCCAGTGCCGGCCGGGGTGCGCCCGCAGCCAGCGTCCGTCCACCCAAACGTGCTGGTGGCCGTCCCAACGCCAGTAGCCCGGCGCCCACACGAACCCCACGCGCGGCGCGGGAATCACGATGTTCGGCGGAGGCGGCGGTGGCGCGATTTGAATGTCGACGCCGATCGCCGCGAAGGCCGGCGCCGTGAGGCCAAGGAACAGCGTCGCCGCGAGGGCGGGCAGAGCGACCGAGCCCCTCCGCAGCCATTTGATTGCGGCCGTCGGGCCCGCGTGGCGGTGCCGGACAGCAAGGACCGTGGATTTCAAGGGAGCCTCCATTCGTGAGTGAGATGACGCTCGGGTTAACGGCCGCGGGAGTCTCCGGTTGACGGTGACGCCGGCAAGCGACAGGTCGCGCCCCGTGATCGCCGTGCGCCACGTCACGGCAGGAACTCCGCTCCCGGCGGCCTGCCGTCGACCCACAGCGGCGATGAGTCCCAGTGCTCGGCGATCAGCCCCCGTCGATCGATGCGGAACATGTCAAACCAGGTCATGAGGTAGATGTGGCGCGGATGGCGCGGGTCCCGCACCTTGCGCACCGTACTCACGGTGACGATGTCGCCCTCCGCGGTGATCGCGATCACGGGCACTTTGATGCGCGCGGCGATCGGCTGCGGCCGGCGCACCTTGCCGATCGTCGCGATGAACGCGGCGCGTCCGGACTTCACGTTGGGGTTGTGCTGGATGTAGCTCGCCTCCATGTACCGGGGCGCCTCATCCATGTGCCCCCCCTCGAAGACGATCCGCCAGAAATCAAAGACCAGCCGCTTGTTCCGCGCAAGACCCGGATCCTCGCTCCTCAGCATGGAGAGCTGATCGGGGCTCGCAACGGGCGGAGCCTGCGCATGCGCCGCGAGGGTGAGGCCGAGCAGGAGGAGACCCGAGAGCGAGTTTCGATGGATCACGGTGGAGACTCCCAAGCGAGAACCGATGGCCGATCCGGACCTGCTCACGGCAGGGCATCTTGCGCAGGCGGCGCGGCCTCGGGCAGCGGAATGAACTCCTCGTGATCGTGGTCGGGGAGCCTCATGCGTCCCGCCCGCCAGTCCGCCTTGGCTTGCTCGATCCGCTCCCGGGAGGAGGAGACGAAGCTCCAGTAGAGGAAGCGCTCGCCGACCGGCTCGCCTCCGAGCAGCATGACGGTCGCGGGGCCGATGGCCGTGAAGTCGGCTCGGCCCGCGCCGAGCACCAGCATCTGCCCTGCGCCGAACCGTTGCCCGTCGCATTCGATGGCGCCGGCCGCGACGTAGATCGCGCGCTCCGGGTACTCGTCCGGTGCTGCCGCGCGGGCGCGGTCCGTGAGCTCGAGGTGCGCATAGTAAAGCGGCGAGTGCGTCCGCACCTGCGCGCTCACGCCGAAGGCGCTGCCCGCGATCAGGCGACCGGCGACCCCGCCGTCCCGCCAGACCGGCAGATCCTGCGCGCCATGGTGCGCGAAGTGGGGCTCGGTCTCCTCGTCGGCCTGCGGCAGCGCGACCCACGCCTGGATGCCGTGGACCCGATCGCCTGCGGCGCGCGCTTTCTCGAACCGCTCGGAATGGGTGATGCCGCGCCCCGCGACCATCCAGTTGACCTCGCCCGGCCGGATCGCCTGCTCGGACCCGACGCTGTCGCGGTGCATGATCTCGCCGCAGAACAGGTACGTGACCGTCGAGAGGCCGATATGGGGATGCGGCCGCACGTCGACCGAGCGCGGCACGCCCGCGGCCATCTCGAGCGGACCCATGTGATCGAAGAAGACGAACGGGCCGACCGCGCGCCGCCGCAGGAACGGCAGAACGCGCCCGACCTCGAAGCCGCCGAGGCTGCGGCGCCGCTCGCGGATCGCAAGCTCGATCATGATCCGCCCTGACCCGCGGCCTCGCCGAACTTGGCGGCGAGCCGAGCCGCCTCGCCCGCTCGACCGGTCGCGCGCAGGCGCTCGAGATACGCGGGCAGCTCGCCACGGACGTGGTAGGGGCCGCCCTCCAGCACGACGTTGGCGAGCGGGTCGCGCCCGCGCGCGGCATGGGGAATCATCCTCGACTGCCACTGCGCGAGCAGCGTGAGCCCACGGCCGGTCACGTCGGCGCGCGCCGCCGCAACGTTCTGCTGCTCGTGCGGATCGTGCCGCAGGTCGAACAGCATCACATCGTCGAAGAGGTGATAGCCGTCATGCAGCGTGCTGATGAGCAACCAGTCCTCGAATCGGACGCCGCGCTGGCACGTCCAGGCTCCCTGGGAGAGCACCAAGTGATCGCGGCCGGCATCCACTCCCGCCCGTAGGCTCGCGGCGAACGACCGTCCGTCCCAGCTCGCCGGCACGCCCTGTCCGAGCAGCTCGAGCAACGTCGCGGTGACATCGATCTGGTAGTGCAGGGCCGAGTAGCGGCGGGTCCCAAGACCCGGCCATTTGAGGATCAGCGGAACGTGAGTGGTGTGCTCATCGGCGGTCTGGTGGTCGCAATAGACGTTGAGCTCACCGAGCGTCTCGCCGTGATCGGAGGAGATCATGACGGCGGTGTCCTCGGCGACACCGAGGTCCTCGAGCAGCTCGAGGAGCCTGCCCACGTATTCATCGGCGAAGCGGACGCCGGTGTCGTAGCCGTCGAACATCGCGCGCACGGCCGCCATGTCGCCGATCTCCTGCGGCTGGCGCGGATAGTGGGCCCGATCGTACTCGTTCGGAGCGAAGCCCCCGCCTTCCCGCGCGCTGTGAGGCCCGCAGCCCTGCCAGTGACGGGCCCTCACCTCCTCGGTGAGCCAGGCCGGGCAAGGCGTGTCGGCGAACGGGTGGCCGTACGCGAGCGGCGAGCGATACGGCGCGTGCGGGTCCCACAGCTGCACGTGCAGGAACCAGCGGTCGCGAGCGGCTCTGCGCAGCCACTCGGCGGCGACGGCGTAGACCTCATCGGCGGTCTCCATCCCGTACTTGCCGACGTTGTACGCCTCGTCGAAGCCCGCGTGCCAGTGGAATGCGGAATGCCGATGCGCAAAGGAGCTCACGGTCACCGTCCGCAGGCCCGCCTGCTGCAGGCGGCTCGGAAAGGCATCGAGGTGCAGGCGCGAGTGAAACTGGCGCGCCGGGCCGTCGATCGCCGGATCGGCGTCGGTTCCGCCGTGGTTGACGACGCCGTTGTGGATTCCGAAGCGGCCGGTGATGAGGGCCGTGCGGCTCGGAAGACAGGGCGTGTCGGAGGCGTAGACGCGCTCGAAGAGCATCCCGCCCGCAGCCACTCGATCGATGCTCGGGCTCGTGTGGCGGGGATACCCGTAGCAGCCGAGGTGATCGGCCCTCAGGGTATCGATGTCGATGTACAGCAGCCGCGTGCCCGTGCTCATTCGGTCCGAATATGTCAAAGCCCGGCGGTCGCGGCAAGCGAGCCGATCAAATGGGCGGCTCTAACATTCCGAGCACGGCCACTGCGGCGAGCACCAGGAAGGCGCAGGAGCTCTCGGCGAGCAGGCTCGTGCGAAGCCTGCGCAGGATGGGGTCGATCGCGGCCGATCCGGTCACTGCGCTGCGCAGCCGCGGCACGAGCTGCAAGCGATGGACCGCCGCGAGCGCAAGCATGAGGAGAAACAGCGCCACCTTCACCAGCAGCACGAGCCCGTAGGGTGTCTCGAGGAGCGCCATCCAATGACTCGGCCCGATGAGATCGTAGGCGTTGATGAGGCCCGTCAGGATCAAGATCGCGACGACCCCTGGCCCGATGGCCGAGAAGCGTGTCAGCCGCTCGAGCAGCCGTCGCGCCTCCTCGACGGTG
>JASHTK010000259.1 GCA_030040575.1 Gammaproteobacteria bacterium | reverse complement strand
GCGCCGCGGCCGCCCCGCCGCACGAGGCGGCGGCCCTGCGCCCGCGCCCGTGGCTCTCGTGGGTGTGGCTCGTGCCCGTCCTCGCCGCAGGCATCGTGCTGTGGCTCGCCTGGCGCGGCCTCGCCGAGCGCGGCCCGCAGATCACGATCGGCTTCACCGACGCGGGCCCGCTGCAGCCGGGGCAGACCCCGATCAAGTTCAAGGGCGTCAACGTCGGCATCGTCGAGTCCGTCGGGCTCTCGCGCGATGTGTCCGAAGTGCTGGTGCACGCGCGGATGTCCCGCGCCATCGAGCCTTACCTCGCGACGGGCGCGCGGTTCTGGATCGTCCAGCCGCGCGTCGGCGCGCAGGGGATCTCGGGCCTCGCGACGCTCGTCTCCGGCGCCTACATCGAGATGTACCCGGGCCGCGGCACGCCATTGCGCGACTTCACCGGGCTCGCCGAGCCTCCGGTGCTGCAGCCGGATTCGGCCGGCACGTTCTACACGCTGCTCGCCCCGGATGTGAGCTCGCTCATCCCCGGCGCTCCGATCACCTATCGCGGGATCGACGTGGGGGAGATCGAGGGCGCCTCGCTCGCGGCCTCCGTCACGCGGGTGGAGATCTACGCGTTCGTGCGCGCGCCGTACGATCACCTGGTGCATCCCGAGACGCGCTTCTGGGACGTGGCGGGCATCGACCTCACCGCGGGCTCCGAGGGCCTGCAGGTGCGGCTGAGCTCCTGGGAGCAGCTGCTCGCCGGAGGGGTCGCCTTCGACACGCCCGCGCAGGCGCTCGGCGGGCCTCAAAGCCCGCGCGGCAGCACGTTCGAGCTCTACGACAGCCGCAGCGAGGCCCTGCGCTACCCCCGCGGCACGCCGCTCCTCTACCGCGCGCAGTTCGCCGAGGACGCCCGCGGGCTTGCGAGCGGCACCCCCGTCGAGCTCGAGGGCACGGCGCTCGGGGAGGTGACGCGCACCGTCCTCACGTACGACCGGCGCCGGCACGCCCTTTACACGCTCGCGGACCTCGCCATCGATCCCGCAGCGCTCGACATCCCGGGAATCGCCCGGACGGCGAGCGCACGGCAGGCGGCTGCGGTCGGCGCCGCGATCGAGCAGCTCGTCGCGCGCGGGCTGCGCGCCCGGCTCGTCTCCTCGAGCCTGCTCACCGGCACGAAGGTGGTCGCGCTCGACATGGTCGCCGGAGCGCCGGCCGCGAGGATCCGCAGCGTCGCGGGAGTCGCGGAGCTGCCCACCGCGCCGGCCGCGGACATCGATGAGATCCTCGTGAGCGTCGAGAACACGGTTCGCCACCTCGATCGGGCGACGGCCGGCCCGCAGCTCGGCGATGCGCTCGCGCAGCTCGACTCGGCCTTGAGGCACCTCAACGCGCTCAGTGTCTCCCTGCAGCCCGGGGCCGAGTCCCTCATCACGAGCCTGCGCGCCACCTCCGAGGCCGCGCGACGCACGGCTCAGGCGGCGGGCGCCCTGCTCGGCGCGAGCGGGACGCAGAGCGTCGATCTGCCGCGACTGATGCAGCAGCTGAACGATGCGGCCCGCTCGATCCGCGAGCTCGCCGACTACCTCGACCGCCACCCGGAAGCGCTGCTGCGGGGGCGGCGGGACTGAAGGGGCCTCACGCGAGGATCACCCCGTGAACTCGAGCGCCTTGGTGCTGTCGCGGCTGCAGTTCGGGTGGGTGATCGCCTGGCACATCCTGCTGCCGGCGTTCACGATCGGCCTCGCCTCCTACATCGCCGTGCTCGAGGCGCTGCGCTTCCTCAGCCATCGCGAGATCTACCTGCGGCTCTCGACCTTCTGGACGCGGATCTTCGCCGTCTCATTCGGCATGGGCGTCGTCTCCGGCATCGTGATGCCGTTCCAGATCGGGACGAACTGGAGCCGCTTCTCGGATGCGACGGCCAACGTGCTCGCGCCCTTGCTCGCCTACGAGGGGCTCATGGCCTTCTTTCTCGAGGCCGCGTTCCTCGGCGTCCTGCTCTTCGGCCGCAAGCTCGTGCCCGCCTGGGCGCACCTGCTCTCCGCGCTGATGGTCGCGGCAGGCACGCTCATCTCGGCGTTCTGGATCCTCGCCGCGAACAGCTGGATGCAGACCCCGGCGGGCTTCAAGAGCGTGGACGGGCGGTTTTTCCCGACGGACTGGCCCGCGATCGTCTTCAATCCGTCCTTTCCCTACCGGCTCGCGCACATGGTCGTCGCCTGCTACATCACGACCGCGTTCGTCGTGCTCGGCGTTGCGGCGCACTATCTGCGGCGCGGCCGCTTCCCGGGCGAGGCTCGGCTCATGATGTCGATGGCGCTCGGGCTGCTCACGATCCTCGTGCCTCTGCAGATGCTCATCGGCGACCTGCACGGCCGCAACACCCTGCAGTACCAGCCCGCGAAGCTCGCCGCCATCGAGGCCCGCTGGACCACCGCGAGCCACGTGCCGCTCACCCTCTTCGCCCTGCCGGACCGCGCGAGCGCGACCAACCGCTACGCGCTCGAGGTGCCCGGCCTCGGCAGCCTCATCCTCACGCACCAGAGGAACGGCACCGTGCGCGGGCTCGAGGACTGGCCGCGAAGCGAGTGGCCGCCGGTCGCCGTGCCCTTCTTCGCCTTCCGCCTCATGGTCGGGATTGCGATGCTGATGCTCACCTTGCTCGTCGCGAGCTGGTGGCTGCGGGCGCGGCGGCGGCTGTACACCTCGCGGGGCTTCTTGAGAGTCTGCGAGCTCGCCGCACCGCTCGGCTTTCTCGCCGTGCTCGCCGGGTGGATCACGACCGAGGTGGGCCGTCAGCCCTGGACCGTCTACGGGCTCCTGCGCACCGCGGATTCGGTCTCCCCGTCGCTTTCCGGCCTCGACGTCGCGCTCTCGCTCGCCGGCTATGCGGTGGTGTACCTCATCCTCTACCCGGTCGGCGTGCGGCACGTGTACCGGATCATCCAGCGCGGCCCGGAGGGCGAGCTTGAGCCGTCGCTCATCGAGAGCGGTCGGCCCGAGGCGCCGATCCATGCGCTCCCCGCGCCCGGGAGCGGGGAGACGCAGCCATGAGCGCGCTCGTTCCGGACTTCGTCCCGCTCTGGACGCTCATTCTCGCGCTCGGCATCTTTCTCTACGTGCTGCTCGATGGATTCGACCTCGGCGTCGGGGTGCTCTACGGCTTCGCTCCCGATGCTCACTCGCGCGGTCTCATCATGAGCTGCATCGCGCCGATCTGGGACGGCAACGAGACCTGGCTCGTGCTCGGCGCGCTCGCGCTGCTCGCCGCATTTCCGCTCGCCTTCGCGATTCTCCTGCCGGCCGTGTACTTCCCGGTCCTCGCGATGCTGCTCGCGCTCGCGTTCCGCGGCGTGGCGTTCGAGTTTCGCTACAAGGACGCCGCGCACAGAACCTTCTGGGACCACGCCTTCTGCTGCGGCTCTGCGGTCGCGACGTTCTCTCAGGGCATCGTCGTCGGCGCCTACATCCAGGGCTTCAAGGTCGAGGGTCGTCACTTCGCCGGCGGCTCGCTCGATTGCTTCACGCCGTTCTCCGTCTTCACCGGAGCCGCGCTGCTCTTCGGCTACGGCCTGCTCGGCGCCGGGTGGCTCGTGCTGAAGACCGAGGGTCCGCTGCAGCAGTGGGCGCGCCGCAAGGCGCGCTGGTGCCTGCTCGGCGTGCTCGCCGCGATCGGCATCGTGAGCGCGTGGACGCCGCTCATGGACCGCGGCATCGCGCACCGCTGGTTCGCCTGGCCGGGCATCGCGCTCTTCTGCCCCGTGCCGGCTCTCACCGTCCTCATCGCGCTCGCAGCCTGGCGCTCGCTCGCGCGAGCCTCCTCGCACGCGGCGCCCTTCCTCGCCGCAATCGGCCTGTTCGGGCTCTCCTACACCGGCATCGCGATCAGCCTCTGGCCGATGATCGTCCCGCACCGCTTCACGCTCTGGCAGGCCGCCTCCTCGGTGAGCACGCAGCTGTTTCTCCTCGCCGGGACGCTGTTCCTGCTGCCGGTGATCCTCCTTTATACGGGCTGGTCCTACTGGGTCTTTCGCGGCAAGGTCCGCGCCGAGGTCGGATACCACTGAGGCGGCTCGCTCCGCGCCGCGCTCATCGCCGTCGTCGTCTCGACCGATCGGCCGGGGACCGCAACGCGCGGACGGCCGCTCTCGCGGCCGCCGCCACCGAGGCCGAGGCGTCAACCGTCACCGTGTCGGTCTCGGGCGCCGCCGGAGGCTCGAGCGTGCGGAACTGACTCGCGACCAGGCTCTGCGGCATGAACGGATGGTGCCGCGCCGCGACGCGCCGCTCGATGAGCGGCTGCGGCGCCTCGAGGAACACGAACCGCACGCCACCGGCCACCGCTCGCAGCCGATCGCGATACGCTCGCTTGAGCGCGGAGCAGGCGACGACGAGTCCCTCGGGATACCGGCTCGCCGCGCCGAGCGCCCGGCCGATCGCGTCGAGCCACGGGGCGCGATCCTCGTCATCGAGCGGCTTGCCACGGCTCATCTTGGCGATGCTGCGCGCATCGTGCAGCGCGTCGCCCTCGAGAAAGGGTAGCCCGAGTGCCCGCGCGAGCGCCCGGCCAACCGTCGTCTTGCCGCACCCGCTGACGCCCATGACCACGATCAGCTCACGATGCGTCACGTCCGGCGCCCGCCGCATCGCCCGCCGCGTCGCTCGCTCCCGACCCGCTCGCCGGCCGCGCGGGCTG
>JASHTK010000258.1 GCA_030040575.1 Gammaproteobacteria bacterium | reverse complement strand
CCCGGGACCAGGATCGCGTCCATGCCCGCGAGCGCGCCCGTGCCGCGCTGCTCGATGTCCGTGGACTCGATGTAGTGCACGTTGACGCGCGTGCGGGACTTCAAGCCCGCGTGGGTGAGCGCCTCGTTGAGCGAGATGTAGGAATCGCGGATCTGCACGTACTTGCCGACCATCGCGATGTCCACCTGCCCGTCCGGATTCGCCTTGCTGCTCACCACCTGGCGCCACTCGGCAAGGTCGGTCGGCGGGACATCGAGCCGCAGCTTATCGACGATGATCTCATCGAGGCGCTGCTCGTGCAGCAGGATCGGGATCTGATAGATGTTGTCGGCGTCCACCGCGGAGATCACCGCGCGCTCCTCGACGTTGGTGAAGAGCGCGATCTTGCGCCGCTGCTCCTCGGGCAGGGGCTGGCGGCAGCGACAGAGCAGCACGTCGGGCTGAATGCCGATCCCGCGCAGCTCCTTCACCGAGTGCTGCGTGGGCTTGGTCTTGATCTCCCCGGAGCCCGAGCCGCCGACGATCGGCACGAGCGTGAGGTGCATGTACACGCAGTTGCTGCGACCGAGCTCCACCCCGAGCTGGCGAATGGCCTCGAGGAACGGCAGGGACTCGATGTCGCCGACCGTGCCGCCGATCTCGACCATGCACACGTCCGCCTCGTTCGCCCCGAGCTTGATGCTGCGCTTGATCTCATCGGTGATATGGGGAATCACCTGGACGGTTGCCCCGAGGTAATCGCCCCGCCGCTCCTTCGCGATGACGCGCTCGTAGATGCGCCCGGTCGTGAAGTTGCTGTTGCGCCCCGTCGTGGTGCGAACGAACCGCTCGTAGTGCCCGAGGTCGAGGTCCGTCTCCGTGCCGTCGTGCGTCACGAATACCTCGCCGTGCTGGAACGGGCTCATGGTGCCGGGGTCAACGTTGATGTACGGGTCGAGCTTCACCATGGCGACCTTCAGGCCGCGTGCCTCGAGGATCGCGCCGAGCGAGGCGGAGGCGATCCCCTTGCCCAACGAGGAGACGACACCGCCGGTGACGAATACGAAACGGCTCATGAGCGGCTCGAGGGGTCTCCGTCGGAATTCGAGAGGCGGCGTGGGCCGCAGAATCGACGGGCCGACAGGTTAGCACAACGGCCGGCCGCCTGCGATCAGGCGCGATGCCAGATGAGCCGCCCGCGCCGGCGAGTCTCCGCGCCTGCCTGGATCCGAGCATCCACCCACAAGTCGCCCGCGGCGAGCAGCTGCTCGCCGGTGCACACCAATGGAATGCGCCCGCGCTCGACGCGCGCCACTCGTGCCTCCTGCAGCAGCGCCTTCAACGTGCGGCTCGGGCCGCCGCGCCTCGGCCGCAGCCGCTCGCCGCCGCGGCGCAGGCGGACGCTCACCGACTCGGGCAGGGCCTCGAGGTCGATCGGCCCGTGGCGGTCCGCCGCAAGCTCGAGCCGGCCAAGCCCCGAGGGCAGCTCGAGCACCGAGCCCGAGCCGAGCGGCCACACGAGCGCCCCGTCCGGGCCGATGGGGTCGGACGACGGTCCGCACGCCGGCCCGCCGCTCGCGAGTCCGCCGCTCGCCGTCCCACCGCGCTCGGGCTCACGGCTCGCAAGTCCCGGGCTCGCGACCGTGCCGAGGCTCAAGAGATCCCCGTGACGCTCGGCGACCGTTGCGCCCCAGACGACCCGAGGATGGGCGTCCGGGCGCGCATCGAGCACCGGACCTGCAAGCTCGTCGAGCCGGCGCGTATCGGGAAGCGGATGGGCGCAGCGGGCGATCCAGTACCGCAGCGCATTGCGCCGCCGCTCCGCAGAGAGCATGCGGAGGCGCTTGACGCAGAGCGCGCCGCCGACGGCGGCCCGCTCGACGTCGGCGCGCCCGAGGAGGTCGAGCAGCCGCTGCGCCTCGGCTGCGTGGCGCGCCGTCCGCGCAGCGGCCCGGCTGGCGGAAGGCCAGCGCGCGCGCAAGAGCGGCACCACGCGTCGGCGCAGATAGTTACGGTCGAGGCGCTCGTTCGCGTTCGAGTCGTCCTCCACCCATTCGAGCCCGCGCGCACTCGCCCACGACTCGATCTCACTGCGCTCGATCGCGAGCAGCGGCCGGGCGAGCCGCCCGCGGCCGAAGGGTGCGACGGGAGCCATCGCCGCGATGCCGGGCAATCCGGCCCCGCGCAGCAGCTGCAGCAGCACCGTCTCCAGCTGATCGTCTGCGTGCTGTGCGGTGAGCAGCACCTCGGCGCCCTCGAGCTCGCGCTCGAGGGCCCGGTAGCGCGCCTCGCGCGCGGCCGCCTCGAGAGAGGCGCCCGCCGAGCGCTCGACGCTCACGCGGAGCACGGCAAGGGGAACGTGCAGCCGTTCGGCGACCGCCCGGCAATGCTCCGCCCAGGCGGGGGCATTCGCGTGCAGCCCGTGATCGACGTGCACCGCTCGCAGGCGCGGCGACCGCGGCGCGCCCGCCGCGCGCCTCCCGGCGCGCGCGCCGCGCAGCATCGCGAGCGCACTCAGCAGCGCCGTCGAATCGAGGCCTCCGCTGAAGGCGACGCAGAGCGAGACTCGCGGGTACTCGGGCAACAAGGCGGCGAGACTCTCCTCCACCCGGGCCTCGAGCGTCGCCCGCTCGAGCCTCACCCCGCCCCTCCTCGGCTCCCGGGGGCGAGCGCTGCGCGCCGTGCCTTGATGTCTCCCCGGCATGAACGGGCCCCCGGCGCCGCGCCGTCAGGACGCCTCTGCACCGCCCGGGCCGGGATGCGTCGTCACTCGCCGACCTCCTCGGTGTACACACCGAACGAGGCGATGCGCGCGCTGCGCCGCTCGCGCAGCTCCTCGACGCTGAGCTTCTCGAGCTCCTCGAGGTGGTGGATGACGGCCGCCTTCAACGTCACCGACATCGCGGCCGGATCGCGGTGGGCGCCGCCGAGCGGCTCCTCGAGCACCTCGTCGATGAGGCCGAGCTGGTACAGGCGCTGCGCGGTGAGCCCGAGCGCCTCGGCCGCCGCCTCCTTCTTGTCGGTGCTCTTCCAGAGGATCGAGGCGCAGGGCTCGGGGGAGATCACCGAGTAAGTGCTGTACTGGAGCATGAGGAGCCGGTCGCAGACGCCGATCGCGAGCGCCCCGCCCGATCCGCCCTCGCCGGTCACGACGGTCACGATCGGAACGCCGAGGACGGACATGTCGAAGAGATTGCGGGCGATGGCCTCGCACTGCCCGCGCTCCTCCGCGCCGACGCCCGGGAATGCGCCCGGCGTGTCGATGAGCGTGACGAGCGGCAGGCGGAAGCGCTCGGCGAGCCGCATCAGGCGCAGCGCTTTGCGGTAACCCTCGGGTTTCGGCATGCCGTAGTTGCGGCGCACGCGCTCCTTCGTGTCGCGCCCCTTCTGGTGTCCGACGACCATCACCACGCGGTCCTCGAGCCGCGCGAGGCCACCGACGATCGCGAGGTCGTCGCCGAACATGCGGTCGCCGTGCAGCTCGTGGAATTCCCGGCACACGGCGCTCACGTAATCGAGCGTGTAGGGCCGCTGCGGGTGGCGCGCGAGCTGGGTGATCTGCCACGGAGTGAGGCTCGCGAAGATGCTCATCGTGAGCTGCCGGCTCTTCGCCTGCAGCCGCGCGATCTCATCGTTGATGTTCACCTCGGAGTCCGAGCCGACGTGCCGGAGCTCCTCGATCTTCGCTTCGAGCTCGGCGATCGGCTGTTCGAAGTCGAGAAACGCAACGGCCATGTGACGGGCGCAATCCCCTCGAGCTGGATCGTGGGAGGTTACGGGGGGCCGGGGAAGGCGTCCAGCCCCGCCCCGAACGTCGCCAAGGAAGGCGGCGGGCCGTAGAGGAGCTTCACGCCATCGCGCCCGAGGAGGCCTTCGAGGTGCTCGATGAGCTCGCGCGACGGCCGCACGTTCCACTCCGCGCCGAGGCTGAGCATGCAGCTTGCGCCGGCCGCGCCGCCCGTGCCGTTCGCGCCGTTCGTGCCGTTCGCGCCGTTCGCCCCGCGCGGGCCCCCCACGGAGTATTGAATGCCGACCGCGCACGGTCCGGAGCGCCACGGCTCGAGCACCTCGGCCAGCCGCCGAACGAGCGCGCTCGCAGCCCCTCCCTGCGGCCAGCGCAGCACCAGGCGCCGCACCTGCTGCTCGCGCGCCTTGTACAGATCCGTGAGGCGGCGCGCCGCGAGCCGCCACGAGTCGCTGAACTCGTCGAACCGCAGCTGGCCCTCGACGAGCACCAGCGCGTCCTTTGCGATGAGGTCGCGGTGCTGCTGATAGACCTCATCGAAGAGGGTGATCTCGAGCCGCGCCGAGCGATCGTCGAGCACCAGGCTCACGCGCGTGCCGCGCTTCCTCACCTCGTCGATGAGTCCTGCGACGGTAGCCGGGTGGCCGGCGTTGAAGCCGCGGCCGGCCTCCGGCGCCGGCGCCTTCTCGCTCACCAGATCGGCGATGCGGGCCGATACGAGCCGCGGCAGGTCCGCCTCGAGCGGATCGATCGGATGGCCGGTGAGATAAAGCCCGAGCGTCTCGCGCTCTCCCGCGAGCCGCACCTGCTCGCTCCAGTCCGGCAGGGCATCCGCGCGCAGCGCCGAGGGGTCGGACGGTGTGCCGGGGTCCGGCCGCGCGGCAAGCCCGAAGAGGTCCACCTGGCCGGCCTCGACGGCCCGCGAGCTCTGATCGCCGAGGTGCATGGCCGCCGGCAAGCGGCTCATCAGCGTCGCGCGATTGGCGCCGAGGCCATCGAGGCTCCCCGAGCGGATGAGCGCCTCGAGCGCACGGCGGTTGAGTCTTTGCAGGTCCATGCGGCGGCACAGATCCCCGAGGCTCGTGTATGGCCCGCGCGCCTCCCGCTCGCGGATCAGGGAGTCCACCGCGCCGAGCCCGACTCCCTTGATGGCGCCGAGCCCGTAGAGAATCCTCCGCTCGCCCGCCACCGCGAACTCGTACCGCGAGGAGTTCACATCGGGCGGCACCACCTCGAGCCCGAGCTGCTTGCACTCCTCGATCATCATGACCACCTTGTCGGTGTGCTCCACGTCCGCCGACAGCACGGCCGCCATGAAGGCCGCCGGGTAGTGCGCCTTGAGGTAGGCCGTCTGGTACGAGAGCAGCGCGTAGGCGGCGGAGTGCGACTTGTTGAAGCC
>JASHTK010000257.1 GCA_030040575.1 Gammaproteobacteria bacterium | reverse complement strand
TCCAGAGCGGCTTCACGATGTAAGAGTTGCGCACCCGTAGCGCGACGAGCCATGCCGCGACGACTCCCGCAACGATCGCCGTGCGCAGGGCCGAGTCCACGAGCAAAGCGATCATCGCCGTCCCCCTCCGCGTGTCCCGCCCCGTCCCCCTCCGCGTGCCCCGCCCCGTGCCCTCGAGATCCTCGCCGCGAGGCGCTTGAGCTCGCCCCGGCCGAGAACCTCCGAATCGACGAGCCCGACGAGGACCTCCTCCACCGACCCGTTGCAGAACCAGTCCGCGATGCGCTTGACGGCCCGCGCCGCGGCGCGGCCACGCCCCTCGGCGGCACGGTACACGTATGTGCGGCCGGCCACGGAGTGCCTGACGAGTCCCTTCGCCTCGAGCCGCCGCAAGACGGTGCGCACCGTCGATTCCTTGAGGGGCCTCGGCAGCTCGGCGCGAATGCCATCCGCCGTCGCGCGCTCCTGGCGCCACACGAGCCTCAGCACCTCGCGCTCGAGCTCGCCGAGATCGGCTATGTCGTGATCCGCAGTCATGCTACACCCCGTAGTGCTACGCATTGTAGCACTTCGTGGTCCAAATGCCAAATGTCGGCGCGCGAGCCGTAGCGGGAGAGACCGAGCGCGCGGGTGCGCCTCAACCGCGCAGCCGCTCGAGGGTTCGCTCGTCGGGCACGCCGTCGAAGTACTTGCGCAGCGCGGCCTCGAACAGCTCCTGGTGCCCGCTCGCCTGCGCGAACAAGGTCATGCACGAGCGAAACTTCAGGTCGTCGGGCGCACCGAAGATCTCGGCCGCCGTTCTTCCCGCGACCTCGTTGACGAGCCGCGTGCACTCGGCGAGTCGCGGGCCGAGCAGGGGGTGGCCGAGATACGCACGCGCCTCCTCGAGGCCGGAGAGGGCGAAGCGGCGCGACAGCGCGCTCGAGCCGAGGCCGCTCACCTGAGGGAACACGAACCACATCCAGTGGCTCCTCTTGCATCCGGCCTCGAGCTCGGCGCGGACCGCCTCATAGACGGACGCCTGGGCGTCCACGAAGCGTCGGAGGCTGTACGGGTCGTTCATGGATCTCCTCACTGATGGTACTCTTGAGCTCCGGAGGAGGGGGATCGAGGCCCTGCTGCAATGCAGCTCGCATCGCGTACACGCTGGGTGAGGCGCCTACTCCTCTCCGCGGCCATCGTTGCCGTCCTCGTCGGCGCCTACGCCGTGGCCGGCTTCGTGGGGGTGCCGCGGTGGCTGCGCTCGGGACTGCAAAATTACGTCGCGACGCATTACCACCGCTCGCTCGCGCTCGGCGAGATCCACTTCAATCCGTTCACGCTCGCGCTCGACGTGCGCGACATCTCCTTCCCCGATGCCGATTCGAGCCCGATGCTCGGCGCGGGTGAGTTCCTCGTCCAGCTGCGGTTCGCAAGCGTGTGGCGCCGGGGCCCGAGCTTCGCTCAGATCGTTCTCGCTCGTCCCTTCGCCCGGGTGGTGGTGCGGCCCGATGGCTCGCTCAATCTCGCCGACCTGGCCAAGCCCTTCGCGAGCGCAGGTCCGCCCACCCCGCCGCCGAAATCCTCGGCCCCGATCCGGCTCTTCATCGATCGGCTGGCGGTGAGCGACGGCCGCGCGACCTACGAGGACCGATCGCGCGCGACGCCCTTCCAAGCCGAGCTGCAGCCGATCAACTTCGACCTGCGGGATTTCAGCACGGTGGGCACCGCCGCGAACGAATACGCCCTCGACTTTGCGACGCCCCTTGGCGAGCACTTCCACTGGAGCGGGACGCTCGGCGTCGGCCCCCTCGCCTCGCGCGGCGAGTTCGAGATCTCCGCCCTGCAAGCCCGGACGCTGTGGCGCTTTCTCGCGAGCGCGTTGCACTTCGAGGTCGCCTCGGGCGTCATCGGGCTGAGCGGCGACTACGAGTTCAGCGCCGCGACTCCGGTCAGCCTGCGGATCGACGTGCACGAGCTCACCGTGAGCGATCTCGGCGTGAAGCCTCTCGGGGCGCCGAGTGACTACGTCGATTTGAAGCGGCTCGAGGTCCGCGATACGCAGGTCGATCTCGCGCGTCACTCGGTCGCGGTCGGCCCCGTCCGGCTAACGGGAGGCACCCTTCGAGCCTGGATCAATCCGGGCGGCACGCTCAACTTCTCGGAGCTGGTCGCGACCTCCCAGACCTCTGGAGGATCTGGCGAGCCTGCCGCGACGGTCCCGCGCTCGCCGCCCGCGGCGCCCTGGTCGCTCGCCGCCCCGGACATCGAGATCGCAGGACTCCAGTTGGCCGCCGAGGACCGGGAAGTCTCGCCCGCCGCGACCTTGAGCCTCGATGATCTCGCGCTCCGCGTCGAGGGATTCCGCAGCCCGGGCGATGCGACGCTCGCGATCTCGACCGGCGCACGGGTGAACGGCTCGGGCCGGCTCGATGCGACCGCGACGTATGCGCTCGGTTCCGCGACGGGCACGGCGCATGCTCACATCGCTCTCCACGACTTCGACCTCACCGCGCTGCAGCCGTACGTCGCGCAACGGTCGGCACTGAGGCTCGTCTCGGGCCAACTCGCGACCGAGCTCGATATCGACCGGGGCGCCGATGGTGGCCTCACCGTCACAGGCGACACCGAGGTCGCAAAACTGCGCACCGTCGATGAGCAGCTGCGGCAGGACTTCGTCAAGTGGGATCGCCTTGCGCTCGAGGCCATGCGCTATCGCTCGCGGCCCGCGGCCTTCTCGATCCGCAGAATCCTCGTCGTCGGACCGTACGCCCGCGTCATCGTGGCGGCGAACCGCACGGTCAACATCGCGGAAGCGCTTGCGCCGGCGAGCTCACGCGGACGAGCGGCAACGCCATCTGCGGCTACCGGGCCCGCACCCGCGGCCGCGCCTACGGCCGCACCTGCGGCCGCCCCTGCGGCGATGTCGATCTCGATCGGCAAGGTGCAGGTCGTGAACGGCTCGGCCCACTACACCGACCTGTGGATCCAGCCGAACTTCTCCCTCGCCATTCAGGGCCTCGCGGGCTCCGTAGTCGGGCTGTCGTCCAACCCGCACTCGCGCGCCAAGGTCGATCTCCAGGGCAAGGTGGACCGCTATGCGCCCATCAGCGTCTCGGGCGAGATCAACCCTCTCGCGGCGATCGCGTACTCCGACATGAAGATGAGCTTCCAGGGCGTGCAGCTCACGACGGCGACTCCATACTCCGCTCGCTTCGCCGGCTACAAGATCGAGAAAGGGACGATGTCCGCGAACATCACCTACCACCTCGAGAATGGCGAGCTCAGCGCCGATCCGCACTTCGTCGTCGATCAGCTGCAGCTCGGGGACCGAGTCGAGAGCCCGGATGCGGTCAAACTGCCGCTGAAGCTCGCCGTCGCGCTGCTCAAGGACCGCAACGGCGTCATCGACCTCGATCTGCCGCTCTCGGGCAGCCTCAACGATCCGAAGTTCAAGGTGGGACCGCTCATCTGGAAGGTGCTGGTGAACGTGCTCGCGAAGGCCGCCACCGCGCCCTTCGCCCTCCTCGGCCGGCTCGTCGGCGGCGGCGAGCAGATGAAGTTCATCGACTTCGATGCCGGTAGCTCGACGCTCGATGCCGCCGCACAGCAACGTCTCGCCGACCTCGCCAAGGCGCTCCACGACCGCCCGAATCTGAAGCTCGACGTCCCGAGCGCCTATGCACCCGATCTCGATCGTCCGGCGCTCGTGCGTCAACTGCTCGAGCAGAAGCTTGCGGATGAGAGCGAGCGGGAGGTCGCCTCCGGCAAGGCGCCGCCCGGCGGCGCCAAGCCGAATCTCGCCGACCCCGCCACGCGCTTCCGCCTGCTCCTCGCCGAGTACCGCTCCGAGCTCGGCGCCAAGGCGCCCCTGCCCGCCGATGCCGCAGCCGCCGCGAAGGCGAAGGGTCGGCGCAAGGCGACCGCGCCGATCGGGCCCGCCATCACCGCGCTGCAGGCGGCGCTCGCCGGGCGCATCGAGATCGCGGATGCAGACTTGCAGTTGCTCGGGCGGCGCCGCGCCCGCGCGATACAGGATGCCCTGCTCAAGGGAAGCGAGCTCGACCCGGCGCGGCTCTTTTTGCTCAACACGGCCGCCACCGCGCCCGCCGGCCAGCGGGTGCGCTTCGAGTTGGGTCTCGAGTGAGCCGCCGTCAGGCCGGGGCCGGCACGTAGCTGCGCACGCGCCGAGCGAACTCTCGCAGTGCGCGAATGCCGCTCGCCTCGGCGAGCACGCACCACTCACGGAGCTGAGCGGCGGCGTGACCGGGGTTGGCGTGGGCCTCGTTCCACAGCTGCTGTAGGCGCTCGCGAAACTCGACGACGGCCCGCAGCGCCTCGTGCTCGCCGAGCGCCGCATCGAGGCGGCGGCGTCCCTCCTCGCCAAGGAGCTTCGGGTGCCGGACGAGCAGGTTCGCCAGACGCCCCGCCGCCTGGGCACCCGCGGCGCGCGCGAGGTCGCGGCAGACGGGCCGCACGACGCGCCGCGCGTAGTCGCGCAGCACGTGCATGCGATTGGCAAAGAGCGCCTGGACCGTCGTCGAGTCCACCGTCTCGCGGCCCGCCACGCGGTGCAGGCTCGGCGCGAGCCACTTGACCCGGATCAGGCCGACGGCGCGGAACAGGCGCACGAAGACCCAGCCGAGGTCGAGCTCCCAGCGCTGCACCGAGAAGCGCGCCGAGCGCGGAAAGGCGTGATGGTTGTTGTGCAGCTCCTCGCCGGCGATGAGCAGACCCCACGGCACGATGTTGGTCGCGGCCGAGTCGGTCTCGAAGCTGCGGTACCCGACGGCGTGGCCGACGCCGTTGATGATCCCCGCCGCGAAGAACGGCTGGGCCGCGATCTGCACGGCCACCATGATGATGCCCGGCACGCCGAACAGGGCGAGCTCGCCGACGATGAAGAGTGTGATGCCGAGCCAGGGCAGGCGGCTGTAGAGCCGGCGCTCGATCCAGTCGTCCGGCGTGCCGCGTCCGAAGTGGTCCTGCAGCACCCGATCGCGCGCGGCGGCGCGGTAGAGCTCGTAGCCCTGCAGCACGACGTGCCGCAGTCCGTAGAGCACCGGACTGTGGGGATCGCCCTCGCGATCGGCGAACACGTGGTGCTTGCGGTGGACCGCCACCCACTGCTTGGTGACGGTTCCGGAGGCAAGCCACAGCCAGAAGCGAAACACGTGCCGCAGGGCGGGATGCAGCTCGAGCGCATCGTGGGCCTGCTCGCGGTGCAGGAACAGCGTGATGCCGAGGAACATGAGCTGCATGGTGAGGAAGCTCACCACGACGTAGCCCCACCACGGCAGCGGGGCGAGCCCGTAGAGGAATTCGGCACTCATCTTAAGTTCCCTGGCCGGTCCGGCGCGTGATGCCGATCTTATGTGAAATGCCCCCTCACGGGGCCGATTTCATCGAGCAAGCCTCACGAATGTTACACCGAGCGCCCCGCGCGAACCGTGCGGTGCCTCTCCGGCCGGTCGCTCAGCTCAAAGCCCCCACCTCGAGGACGAGCTTGCCGATGTGCTCGTCGGACTCCATGAGCTCGTGCGCGCGCCAGGCTTCCGCGAGCGCGAAGCGCGCGTAGACAGGCGGCGCACGCAGCCGCCCGGAATCGAACCACGGCCACACCCGCGTGAGCAGCGCCTGCGCGAGCCGCCCCTTCGACTCGATCGACTGGGGCCGCAGCGTCGCCCCCATCAACCTCAGGCGCTTGAGGAGGACCGGGCGCAAGTCGAGCTCGGCCCGGGCGCCGCCGAGCAACGCAATGAGGGCAATCCGCCCGTCGCTGGCGGCCGCCTTGACGTTGCGCTCGAGGTAGGAGCCTCCGACGATGTCGAGAATGACGTTTGCTCCCCTGCCGGCGGTCGCCTCCTCGACCGCCGCCACGAAATCCTCGGTCCGGTAGTTGATGGCACGCTCCGCTCCGAGCGCGAGGCAGGCCTCGCACTTGCGCGCGCTGCCGGCTGTCGCCAGCACCCTCGAGCCGTGCGCCTTGGCGAGCAGAATCGCCGTCGATCCGATGCCGCTCCCGCCGCCGTGGACGAGCAGCGTCTCGCCGGGTGCGAGCGCCGCCCGCTCGAAGACGTTGAGATAGACGGTGAAGAAGGTCTCGGGGAGCACGGCCGCCTCGACGAGCGTCAGGGACTGTGGCACCGGCAGGCATTGCACGGCCGGCACGGCCGCATACTCCGCGTACCCGCCGCCCGCCACCAGCGCGCACACCGTCTCGCCCACCGCTCTCGAGGAAACGTCCGCGCCGAGCGCAACGATCTCTCCGGAAAGCTCGAGCCCCGGAATATCGGTGACGCCGGCCGGCGGCGGATACGCCCCTTGCCGCTGCATCACGTCCGGCCGGTTGACGCCGGCCGCCGCGACTTTGACGAGCACCTCGCCTCGCCCGATCGCAGGCAGAGGCCGGCGCGCCGCGCGCAGCACCCGTGGGGGGCCCGGCTCGCTGATCTCGACGACCGTCATCGTTTGCGGCAGACCGATCATTCCGGGACCCTCTCGGCCGGGCGCTCGTGGCCATCCGGCCGCTCGGGGCCCGCCAGTGCGTCGGCGAGCTCGCGCCAGGAGAACCGCCGATCGTGCGGATACTCGATGCCGCGCGTCTGCATGGCCTCCACGGTCCACTCCTGCCGCTCGGCGGCGGCGGCGGCCATCAGCGGATCGAGTCTCACGTCCCCAAGCGTGAGCGCGGCCTCGCGCATCTCGGCGGCGCGCCGCCGCCCATGCTCCGCCACGCGGCTCACGAGAGCATCGGGCAGCGCGCCCTCCCAGCCCATGCCGGGGAAGGTTCGCTCGAGCGAGGCGAGCACCTCCCGCTCCGCACCGAAGCGGCGCGCGGCAAACAGGCTCTCGATGGCGAGCGCCTCGAGTCCCTTGATCACGATGCTCCGGCACATCTTCACGGCCGATGCGACGCCGATCCGGTCGGAGATGGCGGTGACATCGAGGCCGAGCGCGCGCAGCGCCTCGGCCGCCTCCGCGGCGCGCGCCCCGCCGAGCAGCATGGGCACCGCGAGCCGCAGCGGCGGCACCGCTGCCATCACCGCCGCCTCGACATAGTCGGCGCCGCACTGCTCGACCGCGCGCGCGCTCGCGCGCTTGGTTGCGGGCGAGACGGAGTTGATGTCGAGCAGCAGCTGGCCGCGTTGCAGGAAGGCAGCGGCGGCGACCGCCACCTCCGCCGCCGCCGATGCGGTCACCGCGGAGATCACGAGCTCGGCGCGCGCGACGGCCTCGCGTGCGCTCCCACAGGCCCGCACGCCCGCAGACCGCGCCTTGGCGAGCATCGCCTCCCGCCTCGCCGGCGCATCGAGCAGGATATCGTAGGCGAGCACCTCGCGGCCCGAGCGGGCGAGGTCCTCCCCGAGAATGCCGCCAGCCTCGCCGAAGCCGATGACGGCGATCCTGCGGAACGGCGCAATCATGAGCGACGCCCGCTCGAGGGATCGATCAACCCATTTGCGACGCGCACGAGCAGCTCCCGGGACGGGTCGCCACGCGGCGCCCGATTGCGCCCGCCGGCAGACCCGCTCGGCTAGAATACCGCGGTGCGCTCCGCCTCGGATCCCGACCCCGCCTCCCTCTCGTATCCGCCGGTCGCGTCGCCCGCGCCCGGCGAGATCGCCCGCGTCACGGACACCGTCCACTGGATCCGCTTCCCCCTGCCGATGGAGCTCGACCACATCAACCTGTGGCTGCTCGATCACGACGGCGGATTCGTGCTGGTCGACACCGGACTCGCCTGGCCGGCCGGCTGTGCCGCGTGGGAGCAGCTCGAGCGGCAGGTGCTCGCGGCGCGGCCGCTGCGGCTCATCGTGGTGACGCACCTGCATCCCGATCACGCGGGGCTCGCCGCCTGGCTGCAGAGGCGGCATCGCGTCCCCGTATGGGCCTCGCTCGAGACGGAGCGGCAGATGCGCCAGCTCCTCGAGCCGATGCCGGAGGAGGAGATCGCGCGGCGCGGCCGGTTCATCCTCTCCCACGGAGTGCCGGATCTCTCGAGCTTTGCGGCCAGCCTCTCCGGTGAGCGCTACCGGGCGGCGGTGAGCGGCATGCCCGCGATCGGACATCACCCGCGCGACCTCGAGGAGGCGAGCTGGAGCGGCTCGCGGTGGCAGTGGATCGCGACGGGCGGCCATGCGGCCGGACATCTCTGCCTCAACGAGCCCGCACGGCGAGTGCTCGTGAGCGGCGATCAAATTCTGCCCGCGATCTCGCCGAACGTGAGTGCGACCGCATGGAGCGCGGATCCGAATCCCCTCGAGTCCTACCTCGAGTCCCTCGAGCGGCTCGCGCAACTCGATCCGCAGACGCTCGTGCTGCCCTCGCACGGGCGGCCTTTCCGCGGCGTCCGCGAGCGGGCGCTCGAGCTGCGCGAGCACCACCTCGGGCACCTCGATCGTCTGCTCGAGGCCTGTCGTGAGCCGCTCACGGCGCATGACACGCTACGAGTGCTGTTCCGGCGCACGCTCAGCGGCTTTCATCTGCTCCTTGCGATCGGGGAGGCGATCGCGCACCTCGAGTATCTCGCGCAGTCCGGCCGGCTGAGCCGCCTCACCGACGATCGGGGAACGATCCGCTACGCGCGCGCGGCGTGAGAGCCCCGCGCGATGCAAGCGGCTCGGGGCCGGCGGGAGCCTCGCGCAGCGCGAGCGGGGCGGGTCCACCCTCGGCCCAATCGAGCAGCTCCGCGGTGTGCACGACCTTCACATCCGGCTCCCCGGAGAGCTGCACGATGCAACCGACGTTTCCCGTCGCCACCACGCGTGCGGACGTGCGGCGGATGTTCTGAAGCTTGCGCCCACGCAGCTGCGCGGCGATCTCGGGCTGCAGGATGTTGTAGGTGCCCGCCGAGCCGCAGCACAGGTGCCCCTCGGCGATCTCCTCGACCGCAAATCCCGCCCGCTCGAGCAGCCGCTGGGGAATGCGACCGAGCTGCTGCCCGTGCTGCATCGAGCAGGCGGAGTGGTACGCGACGGTGACCCCGGCGGCCGCGGATCGCCGCGCGGTAGGCGCCGCGGCGCGAGGATCCTGTACCGATCCTTCCGCAGCGCGACCCCGCTCATCCAGCCACTCGGTGATGTCCCGGGTGATCTCGCTCGCCACCGCCGCGGCGCGGGCGAGCCGTGCATCGTCGCGAAAGAGATGCGCATAGTCCTTGAGGTGGGTGCCGCAGCCCGATGCGGTCACGATGAGCGCATCGAGGGCACCGCGCCGCCGCTCGGACTCGATCCGCGCGAGCAGGCGCGTCGCGAGAGCACGATTGTGCCCGGCTCGGCCGAGGTGATGCACGAGCGCTCCGCAGCACCCGCGGAGGCAGACCACCTCGAATCCCGCGCGCTCGAGCAAGCGCACCGAGGCCGCGCGGGCCCCGGCACCGAGCACCGCCTGCGCGCAGCCTTCGAGCAGCGCGACGCGTC
>JASHTK010000027.1 GCA_030040575.1 Gammaproteobacteria bacterium | reverse complement strand
ATGCCGCCGATGAGCAGGGCGACGATGACGGAGACGAGCGTGATGATCATGTTGTAGAAGAGCTTGCGGATCGGCTTGACGAACGCCCAGTCGTACGCGCCGAGCATGAGGACCCCATCGGTGGTGTCGATGAGCGACATGCCCGCGGCGAACAGAGTCGGGAAGACCATGATCGCCCAGATGGAGGTCCCCTTCGCCGCCTGCGTCGCCGAGATGCCAAGGAGGGCGACCTCCGTTGCCGTGTCGAACCCGAGCCCAAAGAGGAACCCGAGCGGGAACATGTGCCAGCTGTGCCGCACCAGGCGGAACAGGGGCCGGAACAGGCGCGCCGCGAAGCCGCGCTTGTTGAGGAGCAGGTCGAGATCCTCCTCGGCGTAAGCGCCGCCCTGGCGGATGTGGCGAAAGGTGAGCCACACGGAGCGGAAGATGAGCAGGTTCATCACGGCGATGAGCAGCAGGAACAGCGCCGAGACCGAGGTGCTCACGATGCCGCCGATGCCGCGCAGCAGGTCGAAGTGCGCGGCGAGCATCGTCGTCGTCGCGGCGATCGCGGCCGCCGCGAGGATCACGACGGTCGAATGGCCCATCGCAAAGTAGAACCCGACCGTGACCGGCCGCTTGCCCTCCTGCATCAGCTTGCGCGTGACGTTGTCGATCGCCGCGATGTGGTCGGCGTCCACGGCGTGGCGCAGACCGAAGCCGTAGGCGAGCAGCGCGGTGCCGAGGAGGAGCGCCTGGTGGCGGAAGACGATCACCGCCCAGATCCAGGCCGCGAGATTGATCAGCAGGAGCAGTCCGTAGACCCCCGCGATCGAGCGGCGCATCTCGGCGCGCTCCTGGCTCAAGAAGTACTTGACGATTCCGAACACTTCAGACCCCGCCGAGCCGCTCGCCCCGAGTGAGGCGCACGATACCCTTGCGGCCGGCGCCGGCCACAGTGACTGTGTCCCAGGTCGGACGGCAGCCGCCGTTCCCGGCCGGCATCCCGCCCGTGCATTCCCACAAGCTCATCGAGTCTTATACGCTTCTCGGATCCGCTTCCCTCGGCGGGACGGCCGAGGCCCGGAGGTGTCCGATGGCGCAAGCAAGGGCGGCCTTGCCCGGTGCGGCTTTCGCGCTGGCCGCGGCCGCGCTGTTCGGCGCGAGCACGCCGCTCGCGAAGCTCCTGCTGCACGAGGGCGTCACGCCCCAGTTGCTCGCCGGACTCCTCTACCTCGGCTCCGGGGTCGGCCTCGGCCTCGTGCTCCTCGTGCGGCGGACGCTCGGTCTCGAGCGCGGCGAGGCGCGGCTGCGGCGGCTGGATGTCCCGCAGTTCGCGCTCGCCGTGCTGCTCGGCGGAGCCGTCGCGCCCGTCCTGATGATGGCGGGGCTCGAGCGCACCTCGGCGGCCTCCGCCTCCTTGCTGCAGAACCTCGAGGGGCTCGCCACCCTGGGCATCGCGTGGGTGGTGTTCCGCGAGAACGTCGACCGGCGGCTGCTCGCGGGCGCCCTCGCGATTCTCGCCGGAGCGGCGCTGCTCTCCGGCCAAGGCGCGCTGCGCCCGGGCTCGGGCGCGCTGCTCATCGCCGCGGCCTGTCTCGCCTGGGGAGCCGACAACAACCTCACCCGGCCGCTCGCCACGGCCGACCCGGTGCAGATCGCCGCCATCAAGGGCCTCGCCGCGGGCTCCGTGAACGTCGCCCTCGCCCTGCTCGCGCATGCCCGCCTGCCGAGCTTCGCGCCCGCGCTCGCCGCGGGGGCCATCGGTTTCCTCGGCTATGGGGTGAGCCTCGTGCTCTACGTGCTGGGATTGAGGCATCTCGGCGCCGCGCGCACCGCGGCGTACTTCTCCACGGCGCCCTTCATCGGCTCCGCGCTCGCGGTGGGCTTGCTCGCCGAGCCGCTGACCGGACGGCTCCTCGCCGCGGGCGTGCTGATGGGCGCCGGGGTTTATCTGCACTTGCGCGAGCGGCACGATCACGCGCACGACCACGAGCCGCTCGAGCACGCGCACCGCCACGTCCACGACGAGCACCACCGGCACGCTCACGCGCCCTCGGACCCGCCGGGCGAGCCGCACTCGCACTGGCACCGGCACGAGGCCCTGACGCACAGCCATCCGCATTATCCGGACCTGCACCACCGTCACGATCATCGCCGGGCGGGCCTCGCGCGGCGCGGCCGGCGCTAGCGCGGCGCGAGGCTCGCGGCGAGGTAAGTGAGGCCACCGAGCGCCGTGATCCAGAAGCTGCTCGGCCAGTCCGTGTAGTAAGCGAGCACGAGCCCGCCCCAGGCGTCCGCGAGCGCGAGCGCCATCGCCAGGAGCACTCCGGGTGCGATACGGCTCGTCAGGCGCTGCGCCGCCGCCGCCGGGGCGATCATCAGGGCGAATACGAGCAGCACGCCGACGATCTGGGCGCATTCGGCCGTCGCGACGGCGACGATCGCGAGGAACATCACCGACACCCCGCGCAGCGACACCCCCTTCGCCTCGGCGAGCTCCGGCTGCAGGGTCGCAAAGAGGAGCGGGCGGGAGATGATCGCGAGCGCGGCGAGGCTCCCCGCCGCGAGAATCGCGAGGATGTCGAGCGTTCCCGCATCGACGCCGAGGAGGTTGCCGAAGAGCAGGGTCGTCGCCTGGGCGGCGAAGGCGGTGTAGAAGTGCAGGAACAGCAGCCCGAGCCCGAGCGAGAGAGCGAGAATGATGCCGATCGCGACATCGCGCCCCTCGAGCCGCTCGCCGAGCAGCCCCATTCCGATGCCGCCGCTCACGGTGGTCGCGAGGAACCCCCAGAGGGGCGAGACGCCGATGAGCACCGCGCCGGTCGCGCCCGCGAAGCCGACGTGCGCGAGCGCGTGGCCTGCGAACGTCTGTCCGCGCAGCACGAGGAAATACCCCCCGCACGCGGCGACGACGGCGACGACGGCCGCCGCGCCGAATGCGTGGCGCATGAACTCGTATTCAAGCATGGCGATGCTCGTCGCGCTCCACCTCGAGGCCGCCCGAGAGGACGAACACCCGGCCCTTGAGGCGCACGACCTCGATCTCGGCGCCGTAGAGCCTCGAGAGCGAGGGCCCCGTGATGACCTCATCCACGGTGCCGAGGGCGGCCTGGCGGTTGCCGAGGTAGAGCACCCGATCGATCACGTCGAGCAGCGGATTCAGCTCGTGGGCGCTGAAGAGCACGGTGATCGCGAGCTCGCGCTGGATGTGCCGGGCGAGCTCGACCACGGCGCGCTGATGGGGCGGATCGAGGCTGATGAGCGGCTCATCGAGCAGCAGCAGCCGCGGCCGTCCGAGGAGGGCCTGGGCGAGCAGCAGCCGCTGCCGCTCCCCGCCCGAGAGCTCGGCGAGCAGGCGCTTCGCGAGCGGCTCGGCGCCGACTTGCTCGAGCGCCCAGCTCACGTCACGGCGCGCGGCGGCGTCGAGCCTCGGGAGGCCCCAGCGGTGGCCCTGAGCCGCGCTCGCGACGAAACTCCACCCGCTCAGGCGATGGCGTGCCGCGAGGCTGCGGACCTGCGGCATGTAGCCGACCGCCGGGTTGCCGCGCAGCACCGGGCGGTCGAGCACCCGGATCGCGCCCGCGGCAGGCTCGATGAGTCCGAGAATGGCGCGCATCAGAGTGGTCTTGCCCGCGCCGTTCGGGCCGAGGACGCCGATGAATTCCCCGTCGCGGACGCTGAGGTCGGTGTCGGCGAGGATGCAGCGCTCCCCGAGCTGCAGGCGGACGCCGCGAAACTCGACGGCACTCAAGGCCGCGAACCCGCAAGGGCGAGGTCGAGGGCGTGGAGCGTACCGAGCATCCACTGCTGGTAGTGAACGCCCGGCGGCTCCATCTCCGTCACCCCGACGACCGCAATCCCCGATGTCCGGGCAATGTCGAGCAGGCGCTCGGCCGCCGCGCTCGCGACCTGCTCGTTGTAGAGCAGCACGCGCACGCGGCGCTGCGCGAGGTCCGCCTCGAACGCGCCCGTGTCGGAGGCACTCGGCTCGGTATCGTTCATCACCGCGAGCTGAAAGCGCTGCTCGCGCATCGCAAGTCCGAGCGCGGCGGCGAGATACTGCGCGACGGGCTCGGTGGCCGCGACGGGTGTGCCGGCATAGCGGCCGCGAAGCCGCGCGATCTCGGCGCGAATCGGTCCGAAGGAATCGAGCACCTCCTGCAGCCGCCGCGCGTAGAGCGGCTGGTGCGCGGGATCGATCTGCTCCAGGCGCGCGGCGATCGCCCGAGCGACCGCCTGCATGGCGGCCGGGTCGTACCACAGATGCGGATTGCTTCCGGGCGTGGTGAGACCGGCTGCCGCCGCCGCCTCGATGAGGCGCCGCCGCGAGGGGCCGAGACCTGCGAGCAGGCGGCTCATCCACGTGTCGTAGTTGAGGCCGTTGTAGATGACGAGGTCGGCGTCAGCGACGGCGCGCGCCGTCGCGATATCGGCCTCGAACAGGTGTGGGTCTGCGTCGGGGTTCGCAAGCACACTTGAGACGCGAGCCTCGGGGCCTGCGAGCTGCGAGGCGACATCGCCGTAGAAATTCTCGGCGGCGACGATCCGCAGGACGCCCGCGCCCGCGGGCGCCGGCCACGCGACGGCGACCGGAAGACCGAGCAGACCGAGCAGAGTAAGACCGCCGCGGGCGAGGCTGATCAAGGGAGACCTCCGCGGGGATCACCGCTCCGAGCGCCCTCGGGGCTCGCGGCCCGGACGGGCGATCCCGCGACCGGAGGATATCGGGCCGCGGATCGGCCGCAAAGCGCCGCCGTCAGCGCCGAGGTGCCGCGCTCACTCGCACAGGGCGCGCACGCGCGCCGCGACCTCGATCAGCGCCGGGGCGCTCGCGGCCGCGAGGACTCGGAGGATGGCGGAGCGGATCTCGCCGGTTCCCCCCTCCGCCGCCTTGCAGAACCACTCGGCGGCAAGCGCCGGGGAGCCCCGCTCGGCAAGCACGAGCGCATGGTTGAGCTGACCGCGGAAGTAACCGGACTCGGCCGACTTTCGGTACCAGTAGGCCGCATCCTGCTCGCTTCGCCTGCATCCCCAGCCCTCCTCCAGGCAGCGGCCGAGCAGGTTCATCGCGCGTCCATGGCCGCGGCGCGCGGCGCGCCGGTACCACCCGAGCGCCTGAGGAAGATCGCGCGGAATGCCGCGTCCATCGAAGAGCATGTTGCCGAGGTTGTACTCGCCCCAGTCGTGGCCGCGGAGGGCGGAGGATCGGTAGTGCGAGGCGGCGAGGGACCAGTCGAGCTGCACGCCCCAGCCGTTCTCGTAGCAGCGGCCGACCATGTTCATCGCCTCGGCGTTGCCCCGTCGGGCGGCGCGCGAGAACCAGGCAAGCGCGGCCTGCTCATCCCGCGGCAGGCCGCGGCCCTCGAGCAGCATCCTGCCGAGGCGCAGCTCGGCGGCCGGCACTCCGTGCTCGGCGGCGCTGCGGACCCACTCGGCCGCCTCGACCGGATCGCCGGTGAGCAGGCCTCTCAGCTCCCGGTAGCTCATGCGCAGCATCCGATCGAGCCGCAGCCGCCTCGCTTCCATCGCGGCGGCGCGGGCGAACTCGGCTGCGGTGAGGCTCATCGGAGCGGGCGGCCGGGTGGAGCGCGGCTCAAAGGTCAGCCCAGCGCCTGAGCAGGTTGTGGTAACAGGCCGTGAGGCTCACGAGGCTCTCGCGATGCGCGGCCTCGGCGGCGAGCGTGCGAATCGCCCGGTCGAGCTCGAAGAGCAGGGTCCGCGCTCCGTCGTCGCGGACGAGACTCTGGATCCAGAAGATCGCGGCAAGGCGCGCGCCGCGCGTCACGGGCTCGACGCGGTGCACGCTCGTTGCCGGATACAGCACCAGGTCTCCGGCTTCGAGCTTCACCGCATGCGCACCGTAGGTGTCCTCGATCGTGAGCTCGCCCCCGTCGTACTCGTGAGGGGCGGTGAGGAAGAGCGTCGCCGACACATCCGTGCGCAACCGGTGAGGCGTTCCGGGGATCGGCCGCAAGGCATTGTCGATGTGAGCGCCGAAGGCCATGCCGGCCTCGTACCGGTTGAACATCGGGGGATAGACGTGGCGAGGCAGCGCCGCGCTCGCAAAGTGCGGGCTGCGCTCGAGGGCCCGCAGGACGATCTCGCCCGCCTCGCGAGCCGCCGGATCGCCCTCGCGCAGCTGCAGGTTGGATTTGACCTCCGCGGACTGGTAGCCGGCCGTCAGGCGTCCGTCCGCCCACGCTCCGCGCTCGAGCCGCCCGCGGACCTCGGCGAGCTCGCCGGGCGAGAGGAGGGAGGGGATGCGGGCGAGCATGGCGGTCAGAGCGTGAGCATCGCGGTCAGAGGGCGAGGCGGATCGTGAGCGAGGCGCTGCGGCCCGGTCCGGGCAGCACGTGGTTCTCCGAGGCGCTCGTGTAGTAGGGCGAGAGGTAATAGTATTTGTTGAGTAGATTGAACCCGTTGAGCTGCGTGGTCAGGCGCTCGGTCAGCCGATAGGACACCATGGCGTTGACGACGGTGTACCCGGGGAGATTCGCCGCCTGGCCGCTGTCCGCGTATCGGTGCGTGAACCAGTTGCCCCCGAGGCCGAATTCCCAGCGGCTCGCGAGGGTGTACTCCGTCCACAGATCGATCTCGTCGCGCGCGACGTTCGGCAAGTCCTTGCCGACGTACAGCGGGGTTCCCGAGGAGATCGTTCGCCCGTCGAGATACGTGTAGCCGGCGGTGATCTCCCACGCCCGGGTGAGGTGGCCGGTCGCGCCGAGCGCGAGGCCATCCACCCGCTGATTGCCCTCGAGCAGCGTGATGTTCGGATTCTCCGGATCGTTGGTCTGGGCGTTGTCCACTTCGGTCTGGAACACCGCCCCGGTGAGCAGCAGTCCGCCGTCGAGCAGGGTCTGCTTCGCGCCTGCCTCGAAGGTCTTCGCCTTCACCGGGCCGAGGTCCGCCGTCTTCGTCGTGAGCGTCAAGGCCTCGGCCGACGGATCGAAGGAGGTGCCGTAGAAAAGGTAGTAGGTCTCGGTGGGGCGCGGCTTGAGCTCGAGGGCCGCGCGCGGGCTGCCGAGCCGATCGATGTGGCTCAATGAGAGCAGCGCGTCGCTCGCGACGGTGAGCTGGTCGTAAGCGGCCGTGAACTCGTCATAGCGCGCGCCGGCGAGCAGGTCGAGATGCGGCGTGAGGCCGATCGTGTCGGTCGCGTACGCGGAGTAGACGTACGCGGTGGTGTCCTGGTAGGCGCTCACGGGCTCGACGCCGGGCAGCGGCTCGTAGGGGTCCGGGTCGAGAAGCGGCGTCTCGGGCACCCACTCGTTGTTCGTGTTGAAGGGATTGAGGTAGCGCGCGAGATCGGAGGTCTGGCGCGAGTACTCGACGCCGCCGACGAACTCGTGGGTGAGGGCGCCGGTCTCGAATCGCGCCGAGAGGTCGAGCTGGTCGTCGAAGTTCGTCTGGATGCCGGAGCTGTCCGGCGCGTCGCGGCCGACGAGGATCTCGTCGAGCGGCGTGCCGGGAGCGGGCGGCCCCTGCCCGCCGTCGGCGACGGTGCCGAAGTTCGGCGCGTGAAAGAAGTAGCGGAAGTCGTAGTGCGCGTAGCGCAGAGTATTCGCGATCGACACGCTCGAGCCGAAATCGTGCTTGTAGCGCGCCGTCGCGATGTCGACGTTCGAGGTGGTGCGGTCGGTCGCGAGGCCGTAATCGGTGCCGATCGGAACCGGCGCGGGCGAGCCGTTCACGAAGGGAATGCCCGTGTCGGGCACGTCGTCCTCCTGCTGGTGCAGGTAGGCGAGGGTGAGCGTGTCGGGCCCGCCGATGCCGAAGGAGATCGCCGGGGCGAGCCCCCAGCGTCGGTTCTCGACGAAGTCGCGCTCGGCGATCGAGGAGGTCTCGCCCATCGCGTTCACGCGGAACGCATCGCTCGCCGCGAATGGCACGTTCACGTCGGCCGTGCCGCGGTAAAGGTCGTTCGTCCCGAAATCCGAGGTGAACACGTCGAGCGGCATGAGCAGGGGCGCCTTGCTCACCTGGTTGATGGCGCCGCCCGTCGAGCCGCGGCCGAACAGCACGGCCGAAGGACCCTCGACGACCTCCACCGACTGCAGATCGAAGCTGTCGCGGGTGTAGACCGCGGCGTCGCGGACTCCATCGAGGAAGAAATCGTTGAACGCCGAGAAGCCGCGAATGTTGACCGTGTCTCCCCGCGCCGCGCCCTCGCCGGCATTGAGCGTGATGCCGGGCACGTTCTGCAGCGCCTGCTCGAGCCGAGTGTCCGACTGCTGCTCGATCACCTCTTCGGGCACGACGGTGACCGTCTGGGGAATGTTCTGCAGGTTCTCGGGCAGCTTGTCATCGACCAGGGGGCGCACACCGCTCACGGTGACCTGTTGCAGATCATCCGCGTCCCCGTCGGAGTCGGGGCCCGCGGCCGAGCTCTGAGCGACGGCACCGTCTGCGTGTGCCGCCGCGGCACCGAGCAACGAGGACACCCCAACGCCGCAGAGCCCTAGGGTACCGAGGCGCTGCCAGAGGGGGCTCGCCGCGGGACCCTGCTCGGGCGCGCGCGAGTGGGGCTCGCTGTGGGCGCGGTTCGTCATGTCCGGTCTCCTTCGCATGCTCCAGCCCTCCCGGGATAGCCGAATATAAATGATAATGATTCGCATTAGCGTGTCAATCCCCGAAAGCCCTCGCGGGGACCATGGGAGGAACGTGGTTCGACGGGACAGCTTCACCTATCCTCTTTGCTCGACCCGTTCCTCACGTGGGCCACCGGCTGCGATGCTCTCGAGACTGCGCCTGACCCTGCGCAACGGCCTCATCAGGCGATCCT
>JASHTK010000256.1 GCA_030040575.1 Gammaproteobacteria bacterium | reverse complement strand
CTTCGATGCGAAGCGCGGCTACATCCTCACCAACGCGCACGTGGTGCAGAACGCGAGCGAGATCACCGTCACGCTGCAGGACGGACGCGATCTCGAGGCGACGGTCATCGGGAGCGACGACCCCTCGGACGTCGCCGTGCTGAAAGTCAAGCCGGACGGCCTCACTCAGATCGCGCTCGGGGACTCCTCGAAGGTCGAGGTCGGGGACTTCGTCGTCGCGATCGGCAACCCCTTCGGGCTGCACAACACGGTCACCTCCGGCATCGTGAGCGGGCTCGGCCGCTCGAACATCGGCTCGGACGGCGAGGAGGACTTCATTCAAACGGATGCCTCCATCAATCCCGGCAACTCGGGGGGCGCGCTCGTCAATCTGCGGGGCGAGCTGATCGGGATCAACACCGCGATCCTCTCCCGCTCCGGCGACAGCATCGGCATCGGATTTGCAATCCCTGTCAACATGGCGCGCAGCATCGTCTCCCAGCTCGTCCGCTACGGCGAGGTCCGGCGCGGCATGCTCGGCGTCAGCACCTACGAGGTGAGCCCGGACATCGCGGCCGTCTACGGGCTCGTGAACGCTCGCGGCGCGCTCGTCACGCAGGTGGTCGCGGGCTCCGCGGCGGATCGGGCCGGCATCAAGGTCGGCGACATCATCACCTCGATCAACGGCACGCCCGTCAGGACGCCGACGGACGTCCGCAACGCGATCGGGCTGCTGCGGGTCGGCAACCCGGCGGACCTCGATCTGCTGCGCAACGGCAAGCCCGAGCGCGTGCGGGCCATCATCGCGGCGGCGCCTGCGGCGTCGATCGACCCGCCGCGACCCGCGGCCGTCGGCAAGGGGCTCGAGGGCGCAAGTCTCATCGATGCCCCCGTCACGGGCGGAGCGCTCGTCCGCGGGATCGAGCCCGGCAGTCCCGCCGCGCGAGCGGGCCTGCGCAGCAACGACCTCATCGTCGGCGTGAACCAGGCGAAGGTCGACAACGTGGAGGAGCTGTGGGAGCGGGCGCAGGGCGCCTCCACCTTGGTGCTCAAGATCCGTCGCGGCAGCACCATCGTGCTGGTGCCCGTGCGTTGACCGCGGCGCCGCGCTCGACCGCCGTGCAATTCGCGACCGCGCCGCTCAAGATCTGCGTGCTCGGCGGCACGGGCTTCGTCGGGACCGAGCTCGTCGCGCAGCTCGCCGCGGCCGGCCACTCGGTGCGCGTGCCCACTCGAGTCCTCGCGCACGGCAAGCACTTGAGCGTTCTGCCGACCGTCGAGCTCGTGGCCGTCGACATCCACGAGCCGCGTGTGCTCGGCGATGTGCTCGCCGGCAGGGACGCGGTGATCAACCTCGTCGGCATCCTCAACGAGCGCTCCGGCGCGAGCTTCAAGGCCGTGCACGTCGAGCTCGTCGCCAAGCTCATCGAGGAGGCGCGGATCGCCCAGGTCCGGCGCCTGCTGCACATGAGCGCGCTCGGCGCCGACGCCGCCCGGGCGCCGAGCCGCTATCTGCGCAGCAAGGGCGAGGCCGAGGTTCGAGTGCGCGCCGCCGCCCAGGCGCTCGATTTCACGATCTTCCGGCCGTCCGTGATCTTCGGCCCGGCCGACTCGCTCACGAACCGGTTCCTGCGCCTTTTGCGGCTCGCGGCCGGCGTGCTCCCGCTCGCGCGGGCGCGCGCGCGCTTCGCGCCGGTCTACGTGGGCGACGTGGCCGGCGCGTTCGTAAGAGCATTGAGCGACCGCGCGACGTGCGGGGGAACGTTCGAGCTCTGCGGGCCGGACGTGCTCACGCTGGAGCAGATCGTGCGCGCCGCGGCCGCCGCGGCCGGCACGCGGTGCCGAATTCTCGCCCTGCCCGATTTCCTCGCGCGGCTGCAGGGGATCGTGCTGGGCCTCGTGCCCGGCAAGCCCTTCTCGCTCGACAATTTCAGGTCGCTCACGCTCGACAGCGTCTGTCGCGAGAACGGATTCGCTCGGCTCGGCATCGAGCCGCAGCGCCTCGCCACCGTGCTGCCGACCTATCTCGGCGAGCTCACCGCCGCCGCGCACCTCAACCGCCTGCGCGCGGGCGCCGAGCGCTAGCCGGCGTCCTCATCCTCGGCCGCGGAGCCGCACATCTGCCTGTCGCGCTCGGCCCGCGGCTCGTGCGCGAGGTCACGGACATCGGAGTAAAAGCGCCGCAGGTCCCCCGCGTCGCTCGCGAGGAGCCGCTCGAAGCCCGGCACGCAATCGTAGTAGGTCGCGACCGAGGCCAGGTCGGCGTTGTTGATTCCCTGCTCGAGCCAGTCCTCGTACGGGGACGGCCCGGACGCGCCGGTCTGCAGGCGCATCATCTGCGAGGCGAGCGCCGCGAAGGTCGCGCGCTTGCGCTCGCGCATCGCGGGCGCCGGGAGGCCCGAGCCGTACAGGCTCTCGAGCGCGGCGCGCGTGCGGCGGAAGAGCTGCACGTACTTGAGGTCGAGGGCGTTCTCCTCATCGTAGCGCTCGAGCTCGGCGATGCGTCCCTGGTAGAGGAGCCAGCGCCTGACCCCCTCGTGCTCCACCGTCGTCGCGAAGGCCTCGTTGAAGGAGGAGTCGCCCTCGACGTACAGGAGCTGGTGGGTGAGCTCGTGGAAGATGATCGACGCGAGCTCGACGTCTCCGTACGGGAGCATCGTGCTCATGACCGGGTCCGCGAATCGACCGAGCGTCGAGTAGGCCGGGACGCCCTCGACGACCACGTCCTTCCCCTGCGCTCTCAGATGCGCGGCGAAGCTGCGGGCCG
>JASHTK010000255.1 GCA_030040575.1 Gammaproteobacteria bacterium | reverse complement strand
ATCATGCTCATCAGCTCGAGCGGCACCCTGGTGCGCACGCCGGTCGATGAGATCTCCGTCGTCGGCCGCAACACCCAGGGCGTGCGCCTCATGCGCCTCGCCGAGGGCGAGCGGCTCACCGGCGTCGAGCGCATCGAGTGCTTGAACGGGGAGTCCGCCGACACCGAGGAGGCGGCGGACCCGGCGACGCTGCCTCCGGAGACGCCCCCGAGCTCGCAGTAGCGTCCCCGCGCCTGATAAAGTTCTGACGAACCCCGCCCCGCGTTGCTAACATGGGTTGATGTTCCTCAAGGCGGCGGGCCGGGGAACACCCCGGTAGGACTGTCGTGCGCGTATTTAATTTCGCCGCGGGGCCGGCGATGCTGCCCCTCGAGGTACTCGACCAGGCTCGCGAGGAGCTCGAGGACTGGCAGGGCTCGGGCATGTCGGTCATGGAAGTGAGCCACCGCGGTAAGCCGTTCGTCGCGCTCGCCGCGCAGCTCGAGGCGCTCCTGCGCGAGATCGCCTCCATCCCGAGCGGCTACCAGGTCCTGCTGCTGCAGGGCGGGGCCACCGCCCAGTTCGCCGGCGTGCCGCTCAATCTTGCGACGGCCGAGTCGACCGCGGACTACCTGAACACCGGCTCCTGGTCGGCGAAGGCGATCGGCGAGGCGAAGCGCTACTGCCGGGTGCACGTCGCGGCGGACGAGTCGGCCTCCGGGTACCACACGGTGCCCGCGCCCGGCACGCTCGCGCTCGCGCGGGAGGCCGCCTACGTGCACTACACGCCGAACGAGACGATCGGCGGCGTCGAGTTCCCGTACGTGCCGGACACCGGCTCCGTGCCGCTCGTCGCGGACATGTCCTCGACACTCCTCTCGCGCCCGCTCGATGTCGCGCGGTTCGGGCTCATCTACGCCGGCGCGCAGAAGAACATTGGTCCCGCGGGGCTGTGCATCGTCATCGTGCGCGAGGATCTCATTGGGCACGCGCGCGCCGGCACCCCGATGGTGCTCGATTACCAGGCGATGGCCGAGGACGGCTCGATGCTCAACACGCCGCCGACGTTCGTGTGGTACATCGCCGCGCTCGTCCTCAAGTGGATCAAGGCGCAGGGCGGGCTCGCGGCGCTGGGCGAGCGCAACCGCGCCAAGGCCGAGGCGCTCTACCAGGCGATCGACGGCAGCGGCTTTTACCGCAATCCGGTCGCGAAGGCCTGCCGCTCGTGGATGAACGTGCCCTTCACGCTCGCGAAGCCGGAGCTCGACAAGGGGTTCCTCGCCGAGGCGGCCGCGGCCGGGCTCACCAACCTCGCCGGCCATCGATCGGTCGGCGGCATGCGGGCGAGCCTGTACAACGCGATGCCGCTCGCGGGGGTCCGCGCGCTCATCGATTTCATGAGGGAGTTCGAGCGCCGCCACGGCTGAGATCCCGATGTATCGCATCTTGACGCTCAACACTCTGAGCTCCCGCGGGCTCGAGCGGCTGCCGGCCGACCGCTACCAGGTCGGCCCCGACGTGGCGGCGCCCGATGCGATTCTCGTGCGCTCCGCCGACATGCATGCGCTCGAGCTTGCCTCGAGCCTGCTCGCCGTCGGGCGCGCCGGAGCGGGCGTCAACAACATTCCGGTCGCCGCGCTGAGTAAGCGCGGGGTGCCGGTGTTCAACGCCCCGGGAGCCAACGCGAACGCGGTGAAGGAGCTCGTCCTTGCGGGCCTGCTGCTCGCGGCGCGCAACATCTGCCCCGCCTGGTCGTTCGCCCGCGCGCTCACGGGCGATGACGCGGCGATCGACGCGGCGGTCGAGCAGGGCAAGAAGAAGTTCGTCGGATTCGAGCTGCCGGGCCGCACGCTCGGGGTGGTGGGGCTCGGGGCGATCGGCGTCGAGGTCGCCAATTCCGCGCTCGCCCTCGGCATGCGGGTGCTCGGCTACGATCCGCAGATCACCGTGCAGCGCGCCTGGCAGCTCGCCTCGAGCGTCGAGCAGGCGCGCTCGCTCGAGGACCTCTTCGGGCGCTCGGACGTGGTCTCGGTCCACGTCCCGCTCAACGGGCAGACCCGCGCGCTCGTCAACGCGGCGCGCCTGAAGCTGCTGCGCCAGGGCGGGGTCGTGCTCAACTTCGCGCGCGCGCCGATCGTCGATCCGGCGGCCGTCGTCGCCGCGCTCGATGCCGGACAGCTGCGCGCGTACGTCTGCGACTTCCCGAGCAACGCGCTCAAGGACCATCCGCAGGTGGTCGCCCTGCCGCACCTTGGCGCCTCGACGGTCGAGGCGGAGGAGAACTGCGCGGTGATGGTCGCCGACACGGTGCGCGAGTTCCTCGAGCACGGCTCCGTGCGCCACTCGGTCAACTACCCGGAGGCGATCCTGCCGCGCGCCGCGGGCACCACGCGGCTCGCCATCGCGAACAGCAACGTGCCGAACATGGTCGGCCAGATCTCCACCTGCCTCGCCTCGGCCGGACTCAACATCGCGGACCTGCTCAACAAGTCGAGCGGCGAGTACGCCTACACGCTCATCGACACGGACGGCGCGGTGAGCGCGGAGCTGCTCGCGAGGATCCGGGGCATCCAAGGCGTCCTGTCGGCGCGAGTGGTCTGAGGCCGCCGCAGGCGGGGTGCGCAGCATGGCCAGCGGCAGTCCTCCACGCGCTCGCACCGCCCCCCGGGCGCGCGGCTCGCGCCGCGGCGCGAGCCCGGCGGAGA
>JASHTK010000026.1 GCA_030040575.1 Gammaproteobacteria bacterium | reverse complement strand
AGCCCGAAGCAGATCGTCTCGGTCGCCGCCTCGCTCATTCCCTTCCTCGAGCACGACGATGCGAACCGCGCCCTCATGGGCTCGAACATGCAGCGCCAAGCGGTGCCGACGCTGCGCTCCGAGACACCGCTCGTCGGCACGGGCATGGAGCGTCCGGTCGCGATCGACTCCGGCGTCACCGTCGTCGCGAGGCGCGGTGGCGCGGTGGACTCGGTCGACGCCTCGCGCATCGTCGTGCGCGTGAACGATGCGGAGACGACGGCGGGCGAGCCCGGAGTGGACATCTACAACCTCACCAAGTACACCCGCTCGAACCAGAACACCTGCATCAACCAGCGTCCCCTCGTGCACGCAGGCGACCGGATCGCCCGCGGCGACGTGCTGGCCGACGGTCCCTCGACCCATCTCGGGGAGCTCGCGCTCGGGCAGAACCTGCTGGTCGCGTTCATGCCGTGGAACGGCTACAACTTTGAGGACTCGATCCTCATCTCCGAGCGGGTCGTGCAGGAGGACCGCTTCACGACCATCCACATCGAGGAGCTCACCTGCGTCGCGCGCGACACCAAGCTCGGGCCCGAGGAGATCACCGCGGACATCCCGAACGTCGGCGACGCCGCGCTCGCGAAGCTCGACGAGGCCGGCATCGCGTTCATCGGCGCCGAGGTGAAGGCGGGCGACATCCTGGTCGGCAAGGTCACCCCGAAGGGCGAGACCCAGCTCACGCCCGAGGAGAAGCTGCTGCGCGCGATCTTCGGCGAGAAGGCGTCCGACGTGAAGGACACCTCCCTGCGGGTGCCTCCCGGCATGGACGGTACCGTGATCGACGTGCGCGTCTTCACGCGCGACGGCGTGGACAAGGACTCCCGCGCGCTCGCGATCGAGAAGGCGGAGATCGAGCGGGTGCGCAAGGACTTCGCCGATCAGCAGCGCATCCTCGAGGACGACCTGTTCCACCGCGTGCGCGACATGCTCGTCGGCAAGACGGCGGCGGGCGGGCCGCGCCGGCTCAAGGCCGGCACGCGCATCGCGCCCGAGTATCTCGATGAGCTGCCGCGCGAGGAGTGGTTCGAGATCCGGCTCGAGGAGGAGGAGGCGAACGCCCAGCTCGAGCAGGCCTCCGAGCGGCTGAAGGTGCAGCGCACGAACTTCGAGCAGCGTCTCGAGGCGAAGAAAGCGAAGATCACGGCCGGCGACGACCTGGCTCCCGGCGTGCTGAAGATGGTGAAGGTCTACCTCGCGGTGAAGCGCCGGGTGCAGCCCGGCGACAAGATGGCCGGCCGCCACGGCAACAAGGGCGTCATCTCGACGATCGTTCCGGTCGAGGACATGCCTTACCTCGCCGACGGCACGCCGGTCGACATCGTCCTCAACCCGCTCGGGGTGCCCTCGCGCATGAACGTCGGGCAGGTGCTCGAGACGCATCTCGGCTGGGCCGCGAAGGGCGTCGGCCTCAAGATCGGCCGCATGCTCGAGCAGCAGGGGGCGGTCGCCGAGCTGCGCGCGTTCATCAAGCGCGTCTACAACGAGACCGGCGGCCAGAGGGAGAACCTCGACTCGCTCACCGACCAGGAGATCGTCGAGCTCGCCCGCAACCTCTCGAGCGGCGTGCCGATGTCAACGCCGGTGTTCGACGGGGCGAGCGAGGAGGAGATCAAGCGCCTGCTCGAGCTCGCCGACCTCCCGGGCAGCGGCCAGACGCACCTCTACGACGGCCGCACCGGCGAGCGCTTCGAGCGCCCGATCACGGTCGGCTACATGTACATGCTGAAGCTCAACCACCTCGTCGACGACAAGATGCACGCGCGCTCGACGGGACCGTACTCGCTCGTCACCCAGCAGCCGCTCGGTGGCAAGGCGCAGTTCGGCGGGCAGCGCTTCGGGGAGATGGAGGTCTGGGCGCTCGAGGCGTACGGCGCCGGCTACACGCTGCAGGAGATGCTGACGGTGAAGTCCGACGACGTGAACGGCAGAACGAAGATGTACAAGAACATCGTCGACGGCAATCACCAGATGGATGCCGGCATGCCGGAGTCGTTCAACGTCCTGGTGAAGGAGATCAGGTCTCTCGGCATCAACGTCGAGCTGGAGCAGGACTGAGGATCGGCACATGAAAGACCTACTCAAACTCTTCAAGCAGCACGCCCCGGTCGAGCACTTCGACTCGATCAAGATCGGGCTTGCCTCCCCGGAGATGATCCGCGCGTGGTCCTACGGCGAGGTGAAGAAGCCCGAGACGATCAACTACCGCACGTTCAAGCCGGAGCGGGATGGCCTGTTCTGCGCGAAGATCTTCGGTCCGGTGAAGGACTACGAGTGCCTGTGCGGCAAGTACAAGCGCTTGAAGCACCGCGGCGTCGTGTGCGAGAAGTGCGGCGTCGAGGTGACCCAGTCGAAGGTGCGGCGCGAGCGCATGGGCCACATCGAGCTCGCGAGCCCCGTCGCGCACATCTGGTTCCTGAAGTCCCTGCCCTCGCGCATCGGCCTGATGCTCGATATGACGCTGCGCGAGATCGAGCGGGTGCTGTACTTCGAGGCCTTCGTCGTCATCGACCCGGGCATGACGCCGCTCACGCGCGGCCAGCTGCTCACCGATGAGATGTATCTCGAGGCGATCGAGGAGCACGGCGATGAGTTCGACGCCCGCATGGGCGCCGAGGCGGTCTACGAGCTGCTGCGCACGATCGACCTGCAGGCCGAGCTCGT
>JASHTK010000254.1 GCA_030040575.1 Gammaproteobacteria bacterium | reverse complement strand
GGATGCAGCTCGACCGCGGCCATCTGCGCGAGGGCCGCGAAGTCCTCGAGCCGCTCGATCGTGAGGTACGGCTTGCGGTCACCGGAGACCCTCATCGACTCGAGGAGCGAGGAGACTCCCGGCATCGCATGCCGCTGCAGGAAGGGCCTGCCGCCGATGCCATCCGGCGCGCGAACGAGCGAGCACGGTCGGCCGCTGAGGTGGCCGATCATCCACGGCCCGACGCTCGCGTAGTACCCTGCCAGGTCGCGCTTGGTGACCGCCCGGCCATCGTTCGCGTGGGGCCACAGTACCTTGTCCGGGTTGGAGATTCGCATGTCGAGCACCCTGGGCGGGCTCGCCTCCCGAGGGCGGCGCTCGCCTGAACTTCCGCCCCCGGGTGTCCCCGGGGCGTCTCTCGGTCCTCCCCGAAGGGCGCCTTCCGCCCTCCGCGAAATCGCATAAGATAAGGGTGAGGAGGAACCTTACAATGAAAATCCTATCGACGATCGCGCTTTTCGCGGCTCTCGCCGGCGGGCGGGCGTATGCCGCCTGCACCTATCCGATGCCCCCGGACCACATTCCGGACGGCAACACGGCGACCTTGCAGCAGATGCTGGCCGGACAATCGGCCTTCCAGGTCTACAACGAGGAGATCAAGGCCTACACCGACTGCGTGAAGCTCGAGCACGACCAGGCGCTCGAGAACGTCGACCCGACCAAGATGACCGCGGATCAGAAGCAGGCGTTCGACAAGCAGAAGGCGGAGCTCGACGACGTCATGATCAAGAGGGTGAACGCGGCCGTCGATACGGCGACCGATTGGACGAACCGCTTCAACGAGCAAGTGCGAGCCTTCAAGGCGAAGCACCAGTCAAAGAGCTGAGGCCCGCCGCCGGGGGCCGCGACAGCGCCTTCCGGAGTGCGCGGCGATGCTGACCATCGCGCAGGCCGAGCGGCTGATCGGGGAGCATTTGCCGTGTCTGCCGATCGAGTCTCTCCCGCTCGCGCAGTGCTCGGGAGCGGTGCTGCGGGAGAACATCTACTGCGAGCGGGATCAGCCGCCCTTCGACCGCGTGGCGATGGACGGGATGGCGCTCGACAGCGCCGCGCCCCGCGGGGGCGTGCGCAGACTTCGCGTTCAGGCCCTGCAGGCCGCGGGGGAGCCGCCGCTCAGCCTCGCCTCGCGGGCCTCCTGCATCGAGGTGATGACCGGCGCAGTCCTGCCCGCGGGCTGCGATGCCGTCGTCCCGATCGAGCAGGTGAGCGTGGCCGACGGCGAAGCCCAGCTTGCGGCCGGAGCGCTCGTCGAGCCGTGGCAGCACGTCCACCGGTGCGGCAGCGATTCGCGTCAGGGATCGCTGCTGCTGGCGGCCGGCACGCGGCTCGCGGCGCCCGAGGTGGCCATTGCGGCGTCCGCCGGGATGGCACGCGTTCGGGTGAGCCACCAGCCGGCCCTCGCGGTGATCTCGACGGGCAACGAACTCGTCGAGCCCGGAGAGCCCGTGCTGCCCCACCAGATCCGCCGCTCGAACGTCTACGGCATCTTGGCGGCGCTGCGCGGCCACGGGTTCCAGCGGGTCGCCGACGATCACGTGCGAGACGAGGCCGAGACGCTGAAGAGCCGGCTGCGCTTCCATCTCGACACCCACGATGTGCTCATCTTGAGCGGCGGAGTGTCCGCCGGGCGCTTCGATCTGGTGCCGCGGGTACTCGCCGAGCTCGGAGCGCGGAGGATCTTTCACCGGGTGGCTCAGCGTCCGGGCAAGCCGCTCTGGTTCGGGATCGCCCCGACCGGCGCGGCGATCTTCGCGCTGCCCGGCAATCCCGTCTCGACGCTCGTATGCCTCGCGCGCTACGTGATCCCCGCGCTCTTTGCCGCGATGGGACAGACTCCGGCGCAGCCGGAGCGGATTGCGCTGCGCAAGTCGTTCGATGTCGCAACGGAGCTCGGCTCCTTTCTACCCGTGCGAACCGAGGTGGACGAGGCGGGCCGCGCGTGGGCCGTTCCCCGTCCGACGAACGGCTCGGGCGACTTCGTCGCGCTCGGCGGGACCGAGGGCTTCCTCGAGCTTCCTCCCGGGCCCGGTACGCTGCCCCAGGGCTTCGTCGCCCCGCTCTACCGCTGGTGACGGCTGCGACCTTTCTCGCCTCGCGACGGTCAAAGCCTTAATCGAGCTTGCAGTCGGTCACCATGCCACCCCCCTCAGAAGTCGTCCTCCCGCTCGGCATGCCGCGGCCCCGCGACACGCTGCAGCGCCCGCTGCGCGACCTGCGCATCTCGGTGATGGACCGCTGCAACTTTCGCTGCCCGTACTGCATGCCCCGGGAGCAGTTCCACGACGCCTACCGGTTCTTGAAATCCACCGAGCGGCTCTCCTTCGAGGAGATCGTGCGGCTCACGCGGCTCTTCGTGCACTTGGGCGCGCGCAAGCTCCGCCTCACCGGCGGCGAGCCGCTCCTGCGCGCGAATCTCGCCGATCTCATCGGCGACCTCACGACCATTCCCGGCGTCGAGGATGTGGCCCTCACCACGAACGGCGTCCTGCTCGCGAGGCATGCGGCCGAGCTCAAGGCGGCCGGCCTGCATCGCATCACGGTGAGCCTCGACAGTCTCGACCCCGAGGTCTTTGCGCGCATGAGCGGGGGCTTCGGCGGCATCGAGGAGGTGCTGGACGGCATCGAGCATGCGCAGCGCGCGGGCCTCACGCCGATCAAGATCAACGCGGTGGTGCAGCGCGGAGTGAACGATCACACCGTCATGCCTCTCCTCGAGCGCTTCCGGGGAACCGGTGTGATCGTGCGGTTCATCGAGTACATGGATGTCGGCAACCGCAATCACTGGCAACCGGAGCTCGTCGTCCCCGCGAAGGAGCTGCTCGCTCGCATCGGGGAGCGCTGGCCGCTCGAGCCGCTCGAGCGCAATTATCGCGGCGAGGTGGCCGAGCGCTACGCGTTCGTGGACGGTCAGGGGGAGGTCGGCTTCATCTCCTCGGTGACCCAACCGTTCTGCGGCGATTGCTCGCGCGCCCGGCTGTCTTCCGACGGGATTCTCTACACCTGCCTCTTCGCCACCCACGGGGCGAGCCTGCGCGATGTGCTCCGCGCCGGCGCGAGCGACGAGGAGCTCTCCGATTTGATCCGGCGCAT
>JASHTK010000253.1 GCA_030040575.1 Gammaproteobacteria bacterium | reverse complement strand
AGAAACTGCGCTCGGCGCCTCGTCTTTCCGAACCCCTCAAAGCCCGCCGGCGTCTCCTTAGCGAAACAGAGAGGGCAATCCTCGCGAGCCCAGCGTGACGACGCCGATCGTAGCCTCAGCGAATATCCCAGTGCCTTCGCTGCGGATCCTCAGCGGCTTCGATCGATCCAGGACGAATATCTTGTCCTCCCCGTTGTGGATGCGTCTCACTGGCCGCCCCAGCCCCGGTGCAGTCATCAGGCGATGGGTCCGATATGGATCGACGGACGCATAGAGCATATCCAGGAACCGGTCCGGTAGGTACAGCTGAGTCGTGAGGACTTTCTCATCCTGAAAGAGCTTGACATGAATGTGCGTGGCTCTGATCACCACATTGGTGGGTGGCGGCAAGCTCACGAGCTCCCAGCCTGGAACCACGGTGTCGAACTCGACGTATCCATCGCGGTCGGTGATCTGATGTCCGCGCATGAACGTCTCGCCTGTCGTATCGCGATTTTGCAGATCACTGCCGACGTTCGAATACATGCCGTCCGCATCGGCATGCCAGACGTCCACTACCGTATCGGGCAGGGCCGCGCAATTCGCTCCAGGCAAGTTGGCGTTTGCGACCGTAATCCCGAGTCGCAGGGGCATTCCGCGGCGACCCTCGGCGATGTTGCGGCGCGCCGGTGATGAAGGATAGTAATAGGGCCCGTCATTGGACTCGGGCGTGCGGACACACGTCAGGTGACCGCCGGTCGCTCCATGGTCGAGCGCTTCTAGTTCCTCCCGTGTGATGGCGCGGCGAGGATCGTTCGCGGCAAGCTCGGCAGCGAGTCCCACGCCCGCGACTTGCCCGATCCCCATCAAGGCCGTCCAAGAAATAAATCGGCGGCGGCTTCGGTTCATGGCGCACCTCGTAGCAGAGTGTCTGTGGCCTGCGTGGCGAATCGACGGGGATCCCTTCAGCGACAGATCAGCTTTCCGTCCTTAAAGTCGCACTCATCGGGCGGCCCGTACCGTTGCCAGTAGTCGGGCAGTCTCAGGCGAGCGACGAACGCCTGGAAGCGCGGATCGCGGCGGAAGGGACGCATATCCGAGCCCCACAGCAGTCCCCAAGTCGTCCCGATCGTTCCCGAGCGTCCAAACTCATCGAGCGATCGATTCGCAAAGTCGAACGCCGAGTCGAGGTCCCCGAGCAATACGTACCAGCCGATCACCTGCTGGCGAGGCTGGATCCCGAGATCCGCAGGCTTTAGGTCTTGCAGCCACGCGCCGAGCGAATGGGCAGCCGCGGCTCGTTTAGCGGGCTCCCCGAATGCCGCGAATACGTTCCTCACGATGGCACTCCCGCGCGCGGTGCGCATCACCGCCGGCAGTGTCGGTAGAGCGTAAGCGGCCGCATCGGCATCACGACCGCTCCTTCTGGCGACCGTTGAGTCGGTAAGCACTAAAAGATCAGCGGTACGAGATTCGCCGGCGGCGACGGCTCGATCCGCATTCCTGGCAGCCTCGGCATCCGCGCCGATGAGCGAGTAGGTTGCAGCGAGAAGCGTGAAGGGCGTCGGGGAGGCGGGCGCGAGGCGTTGAGCCGCGTAAAGCTCATCCAATGCCCGACGCATCTGTCCGGCCGAGAGGAGCACGCCGCTCGCATGAGCTTGCTTCAATTCGGGGTCGGAGTCATCGAGCCGTTCTGCGGCGCGCGAGGCCGACTCGGCGGGGAGCCAGTGACCGCGCCAGGCATTGATGGTCCCGAGGACCATTTGGGCGAATGGCAGTGTAGGGTCGAGGGCGAGCGCCTCCTCCGCGTCGCGCTCCGCATTGGGCAGGAGATTCGGATCGGCACGGCCGAGCGCCGCAGCGATCAGCGATAAGGATGCTCTTTCGGCATAGGCTCGTGCGAATTGCGGATCCCGCGCGATCGCTTGGTCGAGCAGATGCTCGTCCTGAAGGAAGGGGCTGGATCTTGCTTGCAGATACAACCGGTATGCTTCCGGGTCAACGGTCGGTGGGGCCTGCGCGACAGCGGCGGGCAATTGCGCCTTCATCGTGCTCCTCAGCGCCTCGACAATCTCCGCGGAGATCTCATCCTCGAGCTTGAAGACATCACCGAAGTCCCGATCGTAGTTCCGCGACCAGTAGTGATAGCCGGTTTGCGCATTGATGAGCTGAGCGGTCACACGAATGCGGTCGCCCGCGCTGCGCACGCTCCCCTCCAGAATGGATGCAACCCCGAGGTCGCGGGCGATCTGCCGGATATCGACGTTGCGCCCTTTGTAGGCGAAGGAGGAGGTTCTGGCAGGGACCTTCAAGCCGGGGACGTGGGTGAGTTCGTTGATGAGCTCCTCGGCCATGCCGTCGCTGAAGTACTCCTTCCCCGGCTCCCCGGTCAGATTGGCAAAGGGCACCACGGCCACCGAGGCGGCGGGAGCAGACGGTGCGGCTGGAGCGGACGTGGCGGCTGGTGCGGATGCGGCGGCTGGTGCGGATGCGGCGGAGGGCGCCGCTGAGCCGACCGCCGCCTGCGGCTCAACCGGAGCGCGCACCGCAGGGTGCGTGAATGCCCAGAACAGCCCTGCGCCGATCAGCAGCAGCACCGCAAGGAGCGATAGCTCCCCCGTGCTGATGCGGTGCTCGCCTTTGTGGCCGTGGTACCAGGCGAGGAGCACCACGACCGGCACCGCGAGCAGCAGCACGATCGTGAGGATCCGGGCGATGAGATGCGGCCACTCGAGCGCATCGCTCAGCATCTCGGTGGTGTGCAGGAGCGTGTAGGCGACCGCCGCGTAGGCGAGCGTCCATTGCATCACCTTGTGGCGCTGGAGGCGCTGCCAGATGCCGCTTGCCGGGCGTTGCGTCGCGGGCGAGGACGACGCCGAGGGCCCCGCCGGCGCGGCTGAAGGCGCGGAGGATTCTGCGGGTCCTGTCGTCGGATCCGTCACGTGCGAGACCTTTTATCGGGCGCCCCGGAGCCTTCTGACCCCTCAATCCTTATCTCCAACGCCCCTGGCGATGTCAATCCGCGGCGCGGCCCGAGCGAGGTGGCTTGCCTCGTTGGGCGCTCAAGACGGAATTGATGCGACGCAAAAGCGAGGCGCTCGGTGCGGCTGCTCGGCGTGGTGGCCCTGACCTCAGGACGAGGCCGTGCAAGGCGCTGCGCCGCACCAGCGCACCGCAACTCCCGCGCGGCGGGAGATGACGATGGGGAGGATTTCGGTTTGCGCGCATAATCGACCGCAGGGAGGAAGGTCATGCGCAAACTCATCGTCCGCCATCGTGACGGCGCCAATGAAACACTGAACTTGATCGGTGAGCAGTTCACGGTGCTGGCCGCCGGTGAGGACACCGGCTCCTACGAGGCCTTTGTCCAGGTGGTGCCGCCGGGCGCGGGACCGCCGCTGCATTCTCACGCCTGGGACGAGGCGTTCTACGTACTGGAGGGAGAGCTCATCTTCAGCACGGGTGGGCAAGAATGGCCCGCGCCGGTCGGTACGTTCGTGCACTTCCCTGCCGACAGCCCGCACCGCTTTGCAAGCCGAGGAGGCCCGGCCACGATCCTCTCGTTCACATCCCGTCCCGGTGCCGCGGCGTTGTTCAGGGAAGGCCATCGCATCCATTCCGAATACCCCGGCGATCTCGAGAAGAACTTGGCCGCGCTCAGTCGCCACGGCGTTCACGTGCTCGAAGGCCCCGAGGAGGTCCTCGGCCGCATCAATCCGTCGCCGCCACGCGCATCGAGGGGTCCCGACGATTCAAACGGACCGGGCAGCGCGATGAGCCGCCGCTGAAGCGCGGGCGCCGAAACGGCGGGCTCGAAGCGCTCGCTCGGTGACGAGCCGCGTGCAGAGACTCGCCACCCATGCGGCCTCCTGTTTGAGACGGGGCGTGCGCAAGAAGAACGCGACTTGGTGCGGCAGGAAGCAGCAGCAGCGAAACTTCTCCCGTCGAGATCGCGGTGCTAGACTTCAAACAGGCGTCTCGGCGGGTCGACGCTTTGCGAACCAACGGGGAAGCCATGGCGACCGGGCCCGATTGCGATGCTCGATCAGCACGACAGGCAGAGCTCGGCGGTCCGGCGGACGGCGTCATTCTCGCGAATCTAGCCGTCAGCCCGCGCGAGCCGTGAGGCCGAGATGGCCGATATCTTCGTTTCCTATGCGCGGGTAGACCGAGCGCGGGTCGCTCCGCTCGTTGCGGCCCTCGAGGCGCAGGGGTGGAGCGTCTGGTGGGACCCGGCGATCGTTCCGGGTCAGGAATTCGATGATCTCATCGCCGAGGAGATCGATCGGGCGAAGGCCGTCATCGTCGTCTGGACGCCTGCCTCGGTCGCCTCGCGCTGGGTTCGCGGCGAGGCACGCGAGGCGGCCGATCGCGGCATTCTAGTGCCCGTTCGCCTCGAGAACGCACGCTTGCCGATCGATGCGCGCGCGATCCATACGACCGATCTCGATGACTGGGGCGAGAATGCCGACAGTGCCGCCTTTCAAGCGCTGCTCGCCGCCCTGTCGCGGCATCTGAAGAGCATCGTGCCGACCACGCTCGGAGGCGACCCGCGATCGTCGATCTGCGTCCTGCCGTTCGCCAACATGAGCGGCGATGCCGAGCAGGAGTACTTCTCGGACGGGATTTCCGAGGACATCATCACCGACCTCTCCAAGGTTTCCGCGCTGCTCGTGATCGCGCGCAACACCGCGTTCACGTTCAAAGGCAAGGCGGCCGACGTGAAGGCGATTGCCCGCCAGCTCGGCGTGAGCCACGTGCTCGAGGGCAGCGTACGCAAATCCGGAACCCGCGTGCGCATCACCGCCCAGCTCATCGATGGCAGCACCGGGGGTCACCTCTGGGCGGAGCGCTACGATCGCGATCTCGTCGATATCTTCGCTCTGCAAGACGAGATTTCGCAGGCCATCGTCGGCACCTTGAGAGTCAAGCTCCTGCCCGAGGAACGCAAGGCGATCGAAGAGCGAGGCACCACGAGCATCGAAGCCTATGACAAGTACCTGCGCGCGCAGACGCTCGCCAAGCAGGGGACCGTACGGGACAATTCCGACCGCGCCGAAGCGCTATTTCGCGAGGCCCTCGCGCTCGACCCCGGCTTTGCGAGAGCACGGTCGGGCCTGTTGACCGTCTATCTCTACCGCCTGTCTCTCGCGCCGGAGCGGCTCGAGCAGACGCTTCGTGAGCTGGCTTCCGTGACCGATGAAGCCGTCAGTCTTGCCCCGGATGATTGGTGCACCCACATGCTGAACGGCACCCGGCTATGGTTGCGCCGCGACTGGCTCGGTGCCGACCGCGCCTTCGCGAGGGGAAAGGCGCTTGCACCGGCGTCGGATTCGCTCGGTCCATTCTATTCGGGTTATTTTCTGCAGGGCGTCGGGCGATGCGCCGACGCCGCCATGGAGCAGTCGCGCGGCTGCGCTGCCGATCCGCTCTCGCTCATTCTGTCGAACCAGCTTCAGCAGAACCTGTACGTTCTGAATCGCGTCGGCGAGGCCCGAGCCGAATACGAGCGCACGTTGAGTCTCTCCGGCAATCGCGAGCCTGCGGAGCACACGGCTCAGATGTGGACCTGGGACACGGGCGACCTCGAGCGCACTCGTGTGCAATTCCGCAGATTCCTCGACAGCTCGTTCCTGACGGTGCCAGTCCTGCACGAGGTGCTCGCCCTGCTCGACCAGCCCTCGGCCGCGCTCGAGAAGATCCGGGAAGCTTTCCAGGACGACGAGTATCAGGATTGGATTCGCATGATGTTTCTCTCCTGGTACGCGGCGCGCCTGGGCGACCCACCCCTCGCCGTCGCTGCAATGCGTCGCAGCTTCATCGAGTTGAAAGGGGGCTATCTCGGATCGCTGTGGTTTCCGTGTCTGCGCGAGGCGCGCAGGCTCCCCGCCTTCAAGTCACTGGTTCGCGACCTCGGCATCTACGACTACTGGCGTCGCAGTGGCAAGTGGGGCGACTTTGCGCGCCCTCTGGGCGAGGACGACTTCGAGATCGTCCGGTAGGCGCGGCGCCGACACCGGAGCTCAACGAGGCTAGCGTGACAGACCGGGATCTCGAGCGTGCAACCCTGCGCCGGGTGAGCGTGCGGCTGCTGCCGTTTCTCTTCCTGCTCTACATCTTCTGCTGGTTCGACCGCAGCAACATCAGTATCGCCGCCCTGCAGATGAATGAGGAGCTGAAGCTCAGCTCGGCGGCGTTCGGCTTCGGCGCCGGCGTTTTCTTTCTCAGCTACTCCCTGTTCGAGGTGCCGAGCAACCTGATACTGGCTCGCGTCGGTGCTCGTCGCTGGCTCGCCCGGATCGCGATGACGTGGGGTGTACTCGCCTGCGCAATGATGTGGGTTCGAACCCCGCACCAGTTATACGCCGTGCGGTTCCTGCTCGGACTGGCAGAGGCCGGGTTTTTCCCCGGAGTCATCTACTACCTCGGTCAATGGTATCCCGCGACTTATCGGGCGCGCGCAATCTCGGGCTTCATGATTGCCGTCCCGCTGTCGCAGGTATTGGGTGCCCCCCTCGGGGGCGTCGTTTTGGGACTCACTGGTTTGGGGCATCTTTCGGGCTGGCAGTGGTTATTCCTGATTGAGGGTCTGCCGCCCGTGCTTCTCGGGCTTGCCGCGCTCGGATTTCTGACGGATCGCCCCGAAGAGGCCACATGGCTGCCAAAGCCCGAGCGCGATTGGCTGGCTGAGCACATGGAGCGCGAGCGGCAGCAGCCAGTCATTGAGCGCGAGCAGCAGCAATCGGTCGAGGCACCGGTTCCGACGCTTCGCGGCCTCGGGCATCCGCTGCTGTGGGTTCTCACGATTCCGTGGTTCGCTTTCAATACCGTAGGCTATGGCGCCGGCGTCTGGACGCCCCTGCTGGTGCGCGATGCGCTCGGCACGAGCAATGCGGTCACGACCCTCATCGTCGGGGGCATTTATCTACTCGCCGCGCTCGTGTTTCCTCTCGCCGCGGCGTTATCGGATCGAAGCGATGACCGCTGCGGGTTGGTGGCACTCGGCCTTGCGTTTTGTTGTGTCGGCAGCCTCTCGGTCGCTCTGCTGCCGCACTCAATCTATCGCGTGGCCGCTCTGGTGGTTCTCAACGTCGCCAATCCGCTGATCAACTCCTCATTCTGGTGCCTGCCGACGAGATTTCTCAAGGGGCGCTCGGCTGCTGCCGGAATTGCGCTGATCAGCGCGATCGGCAACTCCGGCGGCTTCTTTGGACCGAGCATCGTCGGATTTCTGAAACAGACCAGCGGCAGCGATTCTGGTGCATTTTTAGGTCTCGCCGGCCTTGCGCTTGTCGCGGCGATGGTGTGCGTTGGACTGCGCCGGCTCGCGGTGTTCAGACCGAACCGGAGAGGAATCGGAGCGGCGAGCACGGAGATCGCGTAAGCGCACCGAGCACTGCCGGTGCCCGGAATC
>JASHTK010000252.1 GCA_030040575.1 Gammaproteobacteria bacterium | reverse complement strand
TCGACATCAATCTTCATCACTACGTCGAAGCGCTCGGGACATGGAACGAGCTCAATCCAGTGTCCCTGCCGCAGAACGTGTACACTCAATTCGCGCCGGCGATTGCGCAGATCGAATTCATTCGCGACACCAACCTCGGCTACTCGGTGACCGGCGAGATCGGTGCGACGGACTGGTTCCTGTGGCTTTTGGAGCCCCATTTCAGTATCGCAGTCTCTCGGGGCAAGATTTCCGAGGTGAGGCTTCGCTGCCAGGGCGGCTACCTCTACTTTCCATTCAACCCAACGCTTGAGTACACGGTGAGCGGCAACCATTCGAGTTGCATACTCGAGCTCGTCGGCGATACCGGCACGCGCTTCACACTGAACCAGTTCTGAGAACCGACTCGCGTGGCGCGCGTGTCCACCGTCTTGTTACTCGCGCGTTACCGCAATGTGATCGCATGCTCGGTAGATTCCATGGCAGGAATGCCACGGATGCTGCCATGCGCGCGCTACTCGTCGGTGAACTGGAAGTCTCCTCGCCCACGCCGCGTGAGTGGGCCGCCATAGCCGACATGCTCTACGCGGCGCTGTCACCGCAAGCGGCAGCGGAACACGTCGCTGAGGAGGAGGAGTCGCGGTGGCTGCAGCTGCTGCGCGATGCCGCGCACCGCCGCCGCGAGCCCTCACCAGAAGACTAGCGCCCGCACCTCGATGCTGCGCCGGGGCGGCGCATCGGGCGGGCTCGCCGGATCATCGAATGCCGTGTGCGCCGTCAGGCGTGCCCGTCCGTCCGTCGCCGAATCGTAAATCTTGAGCAGCACCACCTCGGACGGCGTCTGCCGCGGAAACCAGTACCAGCGATGCCGCGGATTGAACGCGACGGCGTAGGTCTCACCCGTCCAGTCCGGGTAGACCAGGTCGCTTGGCAGCAGATCGGACGACGCGATCGTCCGGGCATCGCAGATCGCAAGCGGCGCCTGCAGTACCGGGCCGGCGATCGGGCGCCAGACATTGAGGATCGCGAATCGACGCTCGAGCCGCCACGTGACCTCCTCGGGCGGAAGATGCCGGCGCGCGCGACGCGGCGCCGAGTCGAGTGTCTGATCATCGTGAACCCGCCGGACGGGCTCGCGCAGCGCCGCACGGCCGGGTGTCGCGGTGCTGTCGCGCAGCGTGTAGTCGAAGATCACGATCTTACTCGCGCCGGTATGCCGCAGCAGCAGCGCCTGAACCTCCGCGTAGTAGAGCTGCTCGACGTGCTCGCGCTTCTGAAATTCCGCCCACGCCGCGACGCTGCTGACGTGGGGCACGAGCTCGAATCCGCTCGTGTCGAGCGTCAAGCCGCGCTCGGTCCGCGCGTCGTGGATGAGGACGGTACGCGCATCGATCTCGCCGCTGCTTCGGGGCACCCCGGCCGGCGGATCGAACGTATAGTTGACCGGCCGTACGCCCGTGTTGCGTGTGTAGTTGACCACCGCCTCGACGGCGGTCTCATCGACGCTCGATGGCTCGATCACGGCACTCATGGGGTCTCCAGAGACTCCGGGCTGCGGCGGGTGAGGGCGACCTTCAGGCCAGCCGGTCGCCTCAGCGCCCTGAAGCTTATGCTCACCGGCGTGCCTTCACAGAGTCCGTTTTGGCATATCGACCTGCCTGGCGATTTGCTCGTCATGGCGCGAGATCCGCCTGCTGCAGTGCAGTCCGCCCCGCCGAGTCTCAAACACGGCCGGTGGAGCGTCGGTGATCGCGCCCGGCCCCCGCCAAGCGGCGCCTCCCGGGAAGTGGATTGCGACAGAAAAGCCCGTTTAGGTATAACATCAGCTGGTTTTGCGCTCTTCGTGGTCTCCTCCGTGCAGATTTGCCACATGCCCGTCCGGGTTTGACGGGTTGCGCGCGCGGTCGGCCGTCTTTCACATGCCACACGTTTGTCCGCATCGACATCGCCGCGAGAACACGCCAACCCCGTGGGGACCGCGATGACCGCATTGAAGGTACCCGCAAAGATCCGGCTCGCCTGGCTCGCCTGGCTCGCCTGGCTCGCCGGCTCGATCTCACTCCTGGCGCTCGGCGCAGCACTCGCGAGTGACAACTCCTACTCGACGCTCGAGGTGTTCCAGCTCTTGGCCGGAGCGGGCAGCGCACCGATCAGCGACACCCCGCCGCCGGTCGTCGTGCCACCCAAGCCTCCGAGCCTGCAATCGCTCGAGCAGTCGCTAGCCGCCGACGAGCAGACGCTCACCGAGCAGCAGGCCGGGCTCACGTCCGCGCAAAGCATGCTCGCGTTCTTCGAGGGTCAGGTCTCACAGGCCCAGCAGGCCGCCGCGGCCGAGGGGGCCTCGCCGGAGGAGCAGGCCGAGGAGACTCAGGAGGCCGCGGAGCTGACGCAGATCAATATCCCACAGTGGATGCAAACCGTGACGAACGAGACGAAACTCGTAGGCACGATCGAAGGGCAGATCTCGAAGCTCGAAGCACAGATCGCGGCCGCTCAATAGAGCGAGTCATTCTCTCCCTCATCCGCACCGCACGCATCGGATAGACGATCATGTGGAAGCCTTGCGCCCGAGCGGTTACCGTCGCCACGAGCGCCGCGCTGCTCGCGATCGCAGCTCACCCATCGATCGGAGTGGCGGCGGATATCACCCAATGGGCGCAGTGCATGGACGGGGATGCTCCGGCGAGCGCCGTGCGCGCGTGTGGGGCGATCATCGACTCCCGGCGGGAGCTTGCCGACAGCCTGCCGTACGCGTACCTCTATCGCGGCAGAGCGTATCTCACGCTCAAGGAGCTCGATCTTGCGCTCGCGGACTTCAACGCGGCGCTCGGCTTCTCCCCGCAGCTCGCGCACGCGCATTTCGGGGTGGGCGAGATCGATGAGCTGCGGGGGGACTGGGCCGACGCCGCGACGCAATTCGCGCTCGCGGCGGGAAGCCTCAGCGAGGACGCCGACATCGACGGCTTCACGGCAGACGCCGAGGGGACGTTCCGGGCCAACTCGTTCACGGAGCTCGCCGCCTCGCTCCTGAAGAACGGCGACCCCGCGCTCGCGCTCGTCAACCTGAGCGAGGCGACCGCGCTCTGCCCGACCTGCAGTGCCCCGTTCCGCGAGAAGGCCCTCGTGCTCGAGGCGCTGCACGAGAGCGGGGAGGCCGAGGAGGCGGCGGATCGGGCGATCGCGCTCAATCCTCGCTCGGGCGGCGCCTTTCTGGTCCGCGGGCTCAACAAGGCCCGCAGCGGCCGGCTCGAGGATGCGATCGCCGACTATGACGAGGCGATCCGCCTTGCGCCGGCTCTCGCGAGCGCCTACAGGGCCCGGGCGAGCGCGTATTCGAGGACGGGGCGCAGTGAGCTTGCGGCAGCCGATGCCGACCTCGCGGGGCGGCTCGACCGCGGTGATGCTCCCGCAGCGGTCAATGCCCCACCACCCGCCGACCCGCGCATCGCGAGGGTCTTATCGACGCCGGCACTGGGCGACGATCAGCTCACGAGGCTCTTCTCCGCCAAGCGCTGGGAGGCCCGGCAGGGCCCCTGGCTCGCGACGCTCGAGTTTCGGGGTGACGGCAGCTTTCGCGAGCACTTGCGGGACACGAGCGAGGGCAGCACCCTGCAGCTCGACTGGGACGGCGTCTGGGGCATCGCCCGCGGCGAGCTCTGCATCCACACGAACGTCGGTCTGTGCCTCGCGGCTCACGAGTCCGATCAGGATCTCGTCCTCGCGCTCGCCCACAAGGCCGGGAATCGCTCGGCGCAGGACTCAACGGTCGTCGGCACGGTGGAGTTTGCAGGGTCAGTGAGCGCCTTCAAGCCGCTCCTGACCGATGCCACCTCGGGCGGCTTGGCGGAGTTCCCGATCGAGGAGGTGCTGCTCCGCGGGGCACCGGGAGTCAACAAGGGCCCGAAGACGCTCCTTTACTACATGCACGGCTTTGACGGCCATGCGCGCGAGCACTCCCCCCTGCCCGAATACTTCGTCAGGGAGATCCAGCAGTCGCGGGGCTGGGACCTCATCGACGGCGATTATCCGCGTGCGGGCGTCTCGCAGATCAGGCGTTACGGCGCCGCCAACTTCGGGGCCGCGGTCTTCGTCGCCCGGCGGCTCAAGGAGCTCAAGGCGCAGGGCTACGAGCGCATCTACGTCGGCGGGCAGTCCTGGGGCGGCTGGAATACGCTGCTCCTCGGGACGATCCCGGGCCTGCCGCTCGATGGGATCGTGCTCGTCGTGCCGGCCTGCTGCGGCTGGCGCTCGACCGGCGCCGATCACGACGACCCGAGTTTCGCGGACAACAAGATCCTCTTCGATGAGATCATCGAGCGCGTGCGCTATCCGACGGTCGGGGTGTTCTTCCTCGGCGATGAGTACGAGCCGGCGGACCGCGGCGTCGGTGCCGCGGCGGTCTTGGGGAGCCACGGCGTGCCGAATCTCATCATCGACCATCCGCCGGGCTTCTCGGGTCACGGCTCGGCGTGGTTCCCGGCATTCGATTACCTGTACGGAGCGTGCATCGCGGAGTTTCTCGAGGCACCACGGACGGGCCGCTGCCCGCCGCGGCGCATCGCGATGGACGTGGGCGATTTCCGCGGCATCCTGGTGGGCGCACAGCTCGCCAAGCGCCATCTCGCCGCCGCGACGCTCGCGCAGGTGCAGGGCCGAGAGTTCGCGGTCTACCCGCAGGGCGAGCTGCGCGACATCGTCTCGGCCGGTGAGACGCGGGTTCGCGGGTACGGCATCGGCGAGAGCCTGCTCGCCTCCTCGTTCGCGGGCGATGAGTACTGTGTGCGCGCGCGGGTGAAATTCAATCAGCCGGAGACGACCGACGAGGTCTGCGAGCGGCTCATCGAGTGGACCGACGATGATCTCCTTGGGCTCGATCCGAAGACCGGGCAGGTGCGCGAATGGTGGGAGGCCTATCCGTGAGCTCACGATGCGTGCTGGCGGTGCTGCTGCTCGTGCTCTCGAGCCGAGCGCACGGACAGGTCGTCGCATTCGGCGCGAGCAACATCTCCGGATGGAACGTCGGGCAGTCCGAGGCGATTCCGGCGCAGCTGCAGGCGATGCTGCGCGAGAAGGGCTATACCGTCCGGGTCCTGAACAAGGGGATCTACGGCAACACCACGACCGAGATGCTCGCCCGGGCGGATCGCGACATCCCGGTCGGAACCTCGGTCGTGATCCTCGATGTGAGCGGGGGTCTCTACAACGACGTGCGCAACGGCATCAGCCGGGCGCAGGGCGAGGCCGATCTCGCGACGATCCGCAGACGGCTCGCGGCGCGTCACATCGCCGTGGTTCCCTTCAGCGGGACGGATATCCCGGCGCCCTATCACCAGGCGGACGGCATCCACCTCACCCCGGAAGGACACCGGCTGGCGGCGGCCCATCTGCTGCCCGCGGTGACCGCAGCGCTCGGGCCGCCGTCCGGACCTCCGGAGGCCGTGCGGGATGCGTGCGTCGCCGATGCGCGCCGACTGTGCGCGGCGGTCATCCAGGACACGGCGAAGCGTCACGCCTGCATGCGCGAGCATCGCGCGGAGCTCTCGAGCGACTGCCGACGGGCGATCGCCGCGAGCCGCGAGCGACACGAGGACTGAGCCCCACCACCACCCTCGCGCGCCACCGCGGCGGGAGCCCGCCATGAACGCACTGATGAGGGCCTTCATCGCGCTCAATGTCTGGGTTTACCGGTTGAGCGGCGGCCGTCTCATGGGAAAGATGGGTGCGGCCCCGATCCTGCTGCTCACGACGACGGGGCGCAAATCCGGCCGGACCCGCACCGTCCCGCTGCTGTATCTGGATGATGCGGGAAGCCTCGTCCTCGTCGCCTCCCTCGCCGGGGCGCCCAAGCACCCGGCCTGGTACCTCAACATCGAGGCGCACCCGCGGGTCGAGGTGCAGGTCCGAGGCCGACGCTTCGCGGGCATGACGCGGCGCGCCAGCGCTGAGGAGAAGGCGAGCCTCTGGCCGCGTCTGCTCGCCCTCTACCCGCAGTATGGGGAGTATCAGAGGCGCACGACGCGTGATATTCCGGTCGTGATCGTCACGGCGGCCGCTCTGGCGGCAGAGGAGAGGGCGCTGTAGGCTTGAAAGCGGGGTCCGGTTCGCTGGGGGTGACGAAGCGGATGAGGGTCTCGTACGGAGGAAGCGCGGCGCTCGACCCGACCGACCGGCGCCTGCTCTTGAAGGTCACCGCGCCGCGCGTTCCCGTGGGTCTCGTCGAGCGCACCGGGACCACTATGGAGAGCGCCCGGCTCCACGACAGGCAAGTGGTGGCCGTCGTGGCGCCCGCCGGGTTCGGCAAGACGGCCCTGCTGTGTCAGTGGCGCCGCGCGCTCCTGCGGCGAGGGGCGATCGTCGCCTGGCTCTCCGCGGACGACGCAGACGAGCCGGCGCGCTTCACGAAGGCCATTGCGCTCGCCATGGAGCGAGCGGGCGGGTGGCGAAGCTTCGCCCGCATTCGCGACCAGCAGGCCTCGAATCCCGCCGACGTCGACCGGCTCACCGATTGGCTGACCGAGATCGCCGAGCTCGCCTGCGATACGGTGCTGATCGTGGACGAGGTCGATCGACTGCCGGGACGGACCCTCGAGGGGTCGTTGAGCTACGTGCTCGCCAATCTCGCGCCAAACCTCCGGGTGGTGTGCGCGGCGCGGCGGCCGGTGCTGAGGCTCGCCGACCAGACGGCGCACGGCATCGCGACGCAGCTCTCGGCGGAGGATCTGCGCTTCTCCTTGCAGGAGACGATCCGGCTCCTGCAACATCGCTTCGGCGCGAAGGCCGACCTCGATGAGGCCGCCCGCATTCACGAGCTCGCTCACGGCTGGCCACTCGGCATCCAGCTTGCGATCGCCTCGATGGACGGCCGCGCGCACTCGAGCGAGCGGCCGTCGGCGCGCCCGAGCTCCTCGCACCGTGACTTCAAGCACCTCCTGCTCGAGTCGCTCTTGTCCCATCTCACGCGCGTCGAGCGCCGCTTCCTGGTCCGCGCTTCCATCGTCGAGCGGGTCAACGGCAGCCTGTGCGAGGCGCTGACGGGACGCGCGGATTCGGCCCGGGTGCTCGCGAGGCTCCGCGAGACGACGCCGCTCTTCTCGGAGAGCCTCGAGGGCGGGTGGCTCACGATCCACCCGATGGCGCGCGAGGCCCTCGGCGGGGAGTTCGCACGCTGGCCGGCGCGGGTCCGCAGGTCCGTCCATGCGGCGGCGGCCCGGTGGCTCGAGGCGCATCGGCTCGAGGAAGAGGCCGCGCGCCATGCCCTGCAGGCCGGGCAGAGGGAGCGCGCGTGGCGGCTCGCGGAGCGGTCCTTGTTCGCGGCTCTCGCGCGGGGACACGTCGTGCGGACCCGCGAGTGGTTCGAGCGGACGCCGCTCCCGAAGCGCTCGCTGCGCCCGCCGCTCCTGCTCGCGGCGGGCTGGAGCAGCGCGATCAGCGGGATCCCGAAGGAAGCGCGAGCCTCGGCCCAGCGGGTGCTGCGCGATCGGCGCAGCACGCACGATGAGCGGGTCCTCGCGCGGCTCCTGCTGAGCGCCGCGGAGATCTATGCCGATCGGATCGATCGCGCGGAGAAGCTGGTCGAGGCGTGGAGTCGGGACGGGGCGGGACTGCGCGTCAAGGCCGCCTTCAATGGGCGCAATCAGACCGCGATGATCGCGCTGTTTCAGGGTCGTCCGGCGCAGGCTCGCAGGATCCTGAAGGAGGCCCGCCGCGCGATGCACGACGGGGAGAGCGGGCTGGTCCTCGTCTTCAACTGGGCCGTCGAGGGCATGTCGTACCTGTGGGAGGGATATGTGAGGAGCGCGGTCGAGGTCCTGACGCGAGCGCTCCATGCGGCCGAGCGCACGGTCGGGCACCGCGGCGTGCCGGCCTTGACGCTCGCGGGACTGTCGGCCTTCGGGCTGTGGGAGTGCGGAGAGCTCGAGGAGGCATTGACGGTCCTGTTGAACCGGCTCGATGCCATCGAGGAGTTCGCGACGCCGTCGGGCCTTGCGGCGGGATTCCTCGCCGCATCGAGACTCGCGCTGCACCGGGGCGAGGAGGGGCGCGCGTGCGAGCTGCTCGAGGACCTGTGCGCGATCGGTGAGAGCCGCGAGATGCCGCGCGTCCAAGTCCTTCCGCTCACCGAGTTGATCAGGCTGCACGGCGCGCACGGCCGTTCGGAGACTTGTGCGATGCTCCTGCGCAGGCTCGATCGGGTGTTCGAGGCGGCGAGCGACCTCTCCGGGAGCTTCAAGGACCTGCTGCTCCTGCATCGCGGCATTGCGGCAGCCCACACCGCGCGGGCGGGCGGGGACTGGCCGGCGGTGCTCGAGCGGCTCGAAGCCGCAGGGCAGCAGGCGGACCGCCTGCACCGCGGCATCGATGGCCTCGAGATCCGATTACTGCGGGCCGAGGCGACGCACGCGTGCGGCCGGGACGCGCGTGCGCTTCTCGCCGAGGCGTACGGGCGCGCCGGGAGCCTCGGCTGCAAGCGCCTTCGCAGCGAGCCTTATGTCCAGGCGCTGTGCCGGGCGATCCTGCCCGAGGAGCCTGACGAGCCGATCGAGCCGCCGGGCGCCATGGACCCCGGCTCGCCGCTCCCCGCACACCGCAGCGCGAGGAAGGAATCCGCGCGCATCGCGCCGGCCGCATTCTTGACGCCCAAGGAGCGGGAGGTGCTGGAATTGATGGCCCGGCGATTGTCGAACAAGCAGATCGCGACGGCGCTCGACGTGGGGCCGACGACCGTGAAGTGGCATCTGAAGAACCTCTTCGCGAAGCTGCACGCGGCGGGCCGCGAGCATGCGATTCAGCGGGCGCAAATGCTCGGTATCCTGACGCTGCACTGAGCCCCGCGTCCTCGGGACCCGGCGTCCACCACGGGCCCCCGCGTCCGGCAGGGACCGCATTACATTCCCTTCATGTTCGGGTGACCCCTCCCAACGGAGGGGGGTGTGACGCCTCGAGAAGTCCCACGATGGCGGGCAGCTTGGAATCTCGAGGGAGAGGTCACCGCTTCGGCCACTGTCCGTTCGGCCGATCGCCACTTTGCATCATGCGCAAGACCGTGCTCATCGTGGATCACTCGCCGCACGCGCGTTCCGTCACGCTCGCGGTGCTCGCCGGTGCGGGCTACGACGTGCGCGAGGCGGCGAGCGGCGAGGCGGCGCTCGGCGTGCTCGAGGCCGAGCGCGTCGACCTCGTCGTGAGTGAGATCGAGATCCCCGGGCTCGATGGGATCGCGCTGCTGAAGCGAATGAAGTCCGACCCCGCGTGGTGGGCGATCCCCTTCGTCGCGCTCACGACCGAGTGCGCGAAGCACCGCATCGAGGAGGGCCGCAAGGAAGGGGCCGTGATCTGGATCGCAAAGCCCTACCGGCCCGAGCTGCTGCTCGAGGCGGTGGAGCGGCACACGCGCGACCGTTAGGTCGGGATCGTCCCGAGGCCTCATCCTCTCGCGATGAGCGAGTCGGCGGAGATCTCGCGCACCGAGCGGGCGCCGCAGCCGACCATCGCGAGGCGAAACTCGAGCGCGAGGATCTCGAGCACGCGCTCGACGCCCGACTGACCGAAGGCGCCGAGCCCCCAGGCGTACGGGCGGCCGATCCCGACGGCGCGAGCCCCGAGGGCGAGCGCCTTGTACACGTCCGTGCCACGGCGCACGCCGCCGTCCATGAGCACGGGAATGCGGCCCGCGGCCCCCCGGACGACCTCGGGGAGGGATTCGAGCGTCGCGCGTCCGCTCTCGAGCGCGCGACCCCCGTGATTGGATACGATGATGCCGTCCGCGCCGTGCTCGACGGCGAGCGCCGCATCCTCACCCGCCTCGATCCCCTTGATCACGATCTTCATCGTGGTCGCGTCCCTCAGGCGCTTGATGAAATCCCAGCTGAGCGAGGCGGAGGTGAGCGCGAGCCCGCGCGTATCGATGCCCTGGAACATCGGCTCCGCGGCGAGGCTCAGCCGCGGCTCGCCCTGCGCATCGACCGTGTGGCAGGCGCTGCAGAGGCGGGTGTCCTCGCGCCGCAGGCGTGCGGCCGTCTCGGTGTTCCGGCCGGCGGGCAGGTCAACCGTCACCGCGACGACGGGGCAGCCGGCCGACTCGGCGCGCTTCAGGAGCTGACGCGTCGCCTCGAACCGGTTCGTCGTGTAGAGCTGAAACCACACCGGGCCGCCGCGTGCGGCGACGACGGCTTCGAGGGGATAGGAGCTTTGCGTGGAGAGGATCTGCAGCGCGTTGCGGGTCTTCGCCGCGGCGGCGACGGCGACTTCACCGTCGGGGTGCAAGGCGCGCAGGCTCCCGATGGGACAACAGAATATGGGAGTCGCGAGGGGCATCCCGAGCACCGTCGTCGCAAGATCGAGGTGGCTCACGTCCACGAACCTGCGTCCGCGGAGCTCGTAGCGCGCGAACGCCGCCTCGTTCGCGCGGAGCGTGACGTCTCCGTCGACGCCGCTTTGCAGGTATCCCCAGTGCGCGGGTGGAACGAGCCGCTGCGCGAGATCCCTGAGCTCGAATACGTCGAGCGCCTCGGCGGCAGAGCCGAGCGGGCGCGTCGCGGCGGAAGCCCTCCGGGCAGGAGCGCTCGCAAAGGGCAGCGCGCCGGCAAGGAGCGGACTTGCGGCGAGGAATTTGAGCCATGCACGTCGATCGTTCCGAGTCATGATCCCCCCTCTTAGCGCCGCGACGCGCGGGCGGCGCGCCGGTCAGGTCCCGACCATGGCCTGACTCTCCCCCTCGACGAGGGCGCCCGTGAACTGGGCGTGGTAGAGCTCGGAGTAGGCGCCCGCGCGTGCGAGGAGCTCCTCGTGCGTGCCCTGCTCGACGATGCGCCCGTGCTGCATGACGAGGATCAGGTCGGCGTCGCGGATGGTCGAGAGCCGGTGGGCGATGACGAAGCTCGTGCGGTTCGAGCGCAGCGCCGCCATGGCGTGCTGCACGAGCGCCTCGGTGCGCGTATCGACGGAGCTCGTCGCCTCATCGAGGATCAGCAAGGCGGGGTCGGTGAGGAACGCTCGTGCGATGGTGATGAGCTGCTTCTGGCCCGCGCTCACGTTGCTGCTCTCCTCGTCGATCCGCGTATCGTAGCCCTCGGGCAGGCTCCGCACGAATCGATCGACGAAGGTGGCCTTCGCCGCCTCGAGGAGCTCCTCCTCGGTCGCGGTGGGCCGTCCGTAGCGAATGTTGTCGCGGATCGTGCCGTTGAAGAGCCACGCATCCTGCAGCACCATGCCGATGCGCGCGCGCAGCTCGTCGCGGCGCAGCGTCGTGATGTCGACTCCGTCGAGCGTGATCCGGCCGGCATCGAGCTCGTAGAAGCGCATGATGAGGTTGACGAGCGTCGTCTTGCCCGCACCCGTCGGGCCGACGATCGCGATCGTGTGGCCGGGCTCGGCGTGCAGGGAGAGGTCCTCGATCAGGGGCTTCTCGGGCTCGTAGCGGAACGAGACGTGCTCGAACTGCACGCGGCCGTGCCGCGCGATCGGGTGCGCCGAGGCGGGTGGGTCGGCCCGCTCCTCGGGCGCATCGAGCAGGTCGAACACCCGCTCCGCGGAGGCAACACCCGATTGCAGGCTGTTCGCCATCGAGGCGACCTGGGTGAGCGGGCGGGTGAACTGCCGCGAGTACTGGATGAAGGCCTGCACGGCACCGAGGCTCATGGCGCCGGTCGCGACGCGCAGGCCGCCGATCACGGCGATGAGCACATAGTTGAGGTTACCGACGAACATCACGGCCGGCATGATGATCCCGGAGATGAACTGGGCCGAGAAGCTCGCATCGAAGAGCTGCTGGTTCTTCTCATCGAACCGGCGGGCCACCTCCCGCTGCCGGCCGAACACCTTCACGAGCTCGTGGCCCGTGAAGGCCTCCTCGATCTGGCTGTTGAGCGCGCCGGTATGGGTCCACTGCGCGATGAACTGCCCCTGCGAGCGCTTCGCGATGATCTTCGTCAAGTACATCGCGAGCGGAATCGTGACGAGGGCGATGAGGGCGAGGAGGGAGGAGATGACGAACATCATCGCGACGACGCCGATCAGGGTGAGGAGCGAGGTGAGCACCTGGCTCAGCGTCTGCTGCAGGCTCTGGGAGATGTTGCCGATGTCGTTGGTCACGCGGCTCAGGATCTCCCCGCGCGGCTGCTGATCGAAGTAGCGCAGCGGCAGGCGGTTGAGCTTGTCCTCCACCTCGGCTCGCATCCGCAGCACCGCGCCCTGCACGACATCGTTGAGCACGTAGCCCTGCGCCCACAGGAACAGGCTCGAGAGCAGGTACAGGCCGACCACGATGAGCAGGGCGCGCCCGAGCGCGGCGAAGTCGATCCCGGCTCCGGGCACGAGGCGCATGTGCGCGAGCATGCCGGCGAGGTTCGCGTGGCCCGCGGCGCGAGCCGCCGCGACGGCGTGCTGAGCGGTCGAGCCCGGCGGGAGGTGCTTGCTCACGATTCCCGTGAAGATGATGTCGGTCGCCTGGCCGATGACGGCGGGCCCGATCACCGAGAGCACGACGCTCGCCACGGCGAGGACGATCACGAGCAGGATGCGAACCCGGTCGGGACCGAGCGTCGCGAGGAGCCGGCGCGTCGAGGGCCAGAAACTCATCGACTTCTCGGCCGGCGTGCCGACGTTCATCCATGGCGGGCCGCGTCCGGCCGCCTGGCCTGCGCCGGGCAGCCGCTTCGGCATGACTCGCGGGCGCGGGGTGCTCATGCCGCGGCCTCCTCGGCGGAGAGCTGCGACTCGACGATCTCCGCGTACGTCGGGCAGCTGCGCAGCAGCTCCGCGTGCTGCCCGAGACCGACGACCGCGCCGCCATCGAGGACTAAGATCTGGTCGGCGCCGAGGATCGTCGAGACGCGCTGGGCGACGATCACGACCGCCGCATCGCGCGTCACCGGCTGCAGCGCGGCGCGCAGCCGCGCATCGGTGCCAAGATCGAGCGCGGAGAACGACTCATCGAACAGGTAGATCTCGGGCTTGCGGACGAGCGCCCGGGCGATCGCGAGGCGCTGCCGCTGGCCGCCCGAGACATTCGTGCCGCCCTGGGCAATCGGCGCCTCGAGCCCGGCCGACATCGCCCGCACGAAATCGCGCGCCTGCGCGACCTTCAGGGCCTCCCACAGCTCCTCGTCCGTCGCATCCGGCTTGCCGTACCGCAGATTGCTCGCGACGGTGCCGGAGAAGAGATACGGCCGCTGCGGGACGAGCCCGATGCGGGTCCACAGCAAGTCGGGATCGAGCCTGCGCACGTCGACGCCGTCCACGAGCACCGCGCCCTGCGTCGCATCGAACAGTCGCGGGATGAGGGAGACGAGCGTCGTCTTTCCGGCGCCGGTGCTACCGATGATCGCGAAGGTCTCCCCGGCCGTGACGCGGAAGGAGACGTCCCGCAGCACGGGATCGGCTGCGCCGGGGTACTGGAACCGCACGTTGCGGAACTCGACCTGCGCGCGCGCGCTCACCGAGCGGACGGGATGCGCGGCCGGGGCGACCGAGGACTGCGTATCGAGGACCTCGCCGATCCGATCCGCGCACACCGCCGCCCGCGGGATCATCATCAGCATGAAGGTCGCCATCATCACGGACATGAGGATTTGCGTGAGGTACACGAGGAAGGCCGTGAGCGCCCCGATCTGCATCGCGCCGGAGTCGATGCGCAGGGCGCCGAACCACATGACGGCGGCGCTCGAGACGTTGAGGATGAGGATGACGGCCGGAAACATGAGTGCCATCAGCCGGCCCGACCGCAGCGCGGTGTCCGTGAGCTCGACGTTCGCGGTGCCGAAGCGGCGCGTCTCGACCGGCTCGCGCACGAATGCCCGCACCACGCGGATCCCGCCGATCTGCTCGCGCAGAATCCGGTTGACGACGTCGATGCGGGTTTGCATCAGCCGGAACTGCGGCACCATGCGCTGGATGACGAGCCCGATGACGAGCGCGAGGAGCGGCACGCTGACGCCCATCAGCCAGGAGAGGCCGCTGTCCTCGTGCAGCGCCATCACGATGCCGCCGATGCACATGATGGGGGCGGTGATCATCATCGTGCAGGTCACCGCGACCAGCATCTGCACTTGCTGCACGTCGTTCGTGCTGCGGGTGATGAGCGAGGGGGCGCCGAAGCGCGCCACCTCGCGCCCCGAGAACTCGCTCACCCGGCGGAAGACGGCCGCGCGCAGGTCGCGGCCGAGGCACATCGCCGCCTGCGATCCGTAGTACGTCGCGGCGACCGAGCAGGCGATCTGCGCGAGGCTGATGAGGAGCATCCAGCCGCCCATCCGCAGGATGAACCCCGTGTCGCCCGTCGCGATGCCGGTGTCGATGATGTCGGCGTTGAGATTCGGCAGGTAAAGCGAGGCGATCGTCCCGAGCAGCTGCAGCACAATGACGAGCAGCAGCCAGCGCGCGTAGGGACGCAGGTAAGCCCGCAGCAGGCGGATCAGCATGGGGGGTGGCCTTTCGCGGGCGGGGTGCGGCGCACCCGAATGCCGTCGAGCACGACGCCCACGATCTCCTCCGGCGAGAGGAGCTTGCCCTCGCTCAACGCGGGATGGGAGGCGGAGAAGGTGAGGAGCCGCAGGAGCCGCGCGGCCTGTGCCGGCGGCACGCGCAGCTCGTGACGATCGGGCTCGATGAGCCGGGCGATCGTGGCGCCGATCGCATCCGCGGGCCGCGGGCGGCGCAGGTGCGGCTTCTCGCCGAGGGCGCGGCTCGCGCGCAGCGCCGTCATCAAATTGATGATCGTCGTGAGCGAGGCCTGCACGATGCGCGTCGCGGCCGTCAGGCGCTCGGCGAGCGGCCTCGCGGGGTCGATCCGCTCGAGCGCGGTCACGACGGGGGCCGGATCGAAGGCCGCATCGACCGCCGCCTGGACGAGGCTCACCTTGTCGGGGAAGACCCGGAAGATCGTCCCCTCCGCGACCCCCGCCGCCTTCGCGATCTGCCGCGTGCTCACCTCGAGGCCGTGCTTGCGAATGAGCGGCAGGGTGGCGGTGATGAGCGCCGCGCGGCGCGCATCCGGCGGAAGCGGCCGTGCGCGCCGGCTCGATCCGGCCTCGGAGGCGGGCAGCATGCCACGAGCATAGCACAAATGAGTGAGGGCTCACTCACTGAGCGCGGCCCGCCCGGTTGCCCCGGCCGCGGCGGTGCTCGTGCCCCGCGCGGGTTGCCCATAGAATGGGGCGAGCGTGGCGGGGGCGGCAGCATGACATCGGGCGGAAAGATCAGGGTGGGAATCCTCTTCGGCGGCCAGTCGGCCGAGCACGAGGTCTCGATCCTCTCGGCTCGCAACGTCCTCGCGGCGCTCGATCCGGCGCGCTTCGAGGCCGTCCTGATCGGCATCGACAAGTCGGGTCGCTGGCTCACGCAGGATGCGCGCAAGCTCCTCGCGAGCGGTCAGAATCCACGCCTCGCGCGGATCGAGGGGGGCAAGCCCGTGCGGTTGCCCTCGCCGCTCTCGGAGAGCACCGCGAGCCCGACGACGGGCCGCATCGATGTGATCTTCCCGGTGCTGCACGGAACGTTCGGCGAGGACGGGACCATCCAGGGGCTGCTCGAGGTCGCGGGGATCCCGTACGTCGGAGCGGGCGTGCTCGGCTCGGCGATCGGCATGGACAAGGACGTGATGAAGCGGCTCCTGCGCGATGCGGGCATCCCGGTGGCCGAATTTCGCGCGGTCCGTCGCGATCGGTTCGACGCGGAGCCCCGGGCGGTGCTCGAGGAGCTCGCGGCGCTCGGCTTTCCCCTGTTCACGAAGCCCGCCAATGCCGGCTCATCGGTCGGGATCCGCAAGGTGACGAGCGCAGCAGGGCTCGCGGACGCGGTCCGCCACGCCTTCGAGTTCGACGCGAAGATCCTCGCGGAGTCCGCGGTGGTCGGGCGCGAGATCGAGCTTGCCGTGCTCGGCGGCAGTCCTGCGACGGTGTCCGCGGCCGGCGAGATCATCGTCGAGCACCCGGATGGGTTTTACTCGTACGACGCGAAGTACCTCGATGAGCACGGGGCGCGGCTCGAGCTGCCGGCGCGGATCACGGCGGACGAGCAGGCTCGTGCGCAGGCGCTCGCCCTGCGAGCGTTCGAGGTCCTCGAGTGCGAGGGCATGGCGCGTGTCGATCTGTTCCTGAAGGCGGACGGCAGGCTCCTCGTGAACGAGATCAACACGATTCCCGGATTCACCGCCATCTCGATGTACCCGAAGCTCTGGGCGCTCTCGGGGCTCGCGCCCACCGAGCTTGTCACGCGGCTCATCGAGCTCGCGCTCCGCCGCGGCAAGCAGCGGGCGACGATTCGGCGCTCGATCGCCCCGTAGCGCGCGTGGCGGGCGCATCGCCGGGGCGGCGATGGCGGGGCGCGTCGGTCGTGTCGAGGTCGCCGCGGTGCTGCGCTGGCGGATCGTCTCACGGCGTTGCGCCTCAATCGGCGAGCGTGCAGCGCGGGTCGAGCAGCGTCTCGGATCCGGGAACGAGTCTTCCGGCGAGGATCACGAAGCCCGGGCCTTCGCTGAGCTGCATGCCCGCGACAAAGAGCGTGTATTCGCCCATCTCATCGCGCGCCCCGGGTAGGCCGTCGGCGAGCAGCTCGAACGGATTGGCCGCACCCAAGCTCGAGCCTGCGATGCGTATCCCCTGATATTTGAATCCGTGCAGGGTCAGCGCCGACCAGGTCGGGCCAAGTCCCGGCGCATCGGTCTGCAACGTGTCGTACACGAACCGGCGCAAGCAGCCGATGTGAATGTGCAGCTGGTCCTGGCTCCGCGCCCAGATGGAATTGACCGCGAGCCCGATGAATGCCCGGGAAACCGGGCGCCCGATGAACCGATCGATCACCGCCCGGGCCTCCCACGCCGCAGCAAAGTAATTGAGCGCACCGGGCGAGCGCAGGGCCGGACTTTCGATGCCGCGGATGCTCTGCGTCGGAATCAACAAGAAATGGGCGCCGCCCTTGCGATCGGCGATCACTGCGTAGCCGCGAGCATTCGGTCCAAGACCGCGCACGCTCACGCTGATGCACGGGGCGGGGTCGTGCGCCTTCAGCCAGTGCGGGACGCACTCCTGCTGCACGATGAAGCGCAGCTGGTCGCGCCCGAGCGCGTGCGCGGTGGCGGTCGCGGCGAGAGCCCAGATGCCGCAGGCGCACAGGCGCTGCACGCGGGAGTCCGCCCGCCTCACGGCGAGGCTCGCCGCGGAGGAGGGGGGTCGCGAGCCTCGGCGATGCCTGCGGCGGCGATGAGCGCGAGGCCGACGAGCAAGGCGGAGTCGGCGAGGTTGAAGATTCCGGTCCGCAGCGGGCCGATTCCGAGATTGAGGAAGTCCGTGACGGCACCGCCGTGCGCGAGCCGGTCGATCAGATTGCTGATGCCGCCGCCGCAGAGCAGGCCCGCCCCGAGGGTTTGGGCGAGCGTCCTGCGCCGGGGGCCAAGCGCCCAGACCGCCGTCGCGGCAATGAGGCCGAGCCCTCCGAGCTCGAGCAAGCACTCGCGCACCCCGCGGGGGAGTGACTCACCGAGGCCAAGGAATGCGCCCGAGTTCTCGGTGTACTCGAGCCGCAGCAAGCCGCCCGCGAGCGAGACCGTCGCTCCCGGGAGGAGGTGCGCACGCGCGGCGGACTTGGTCGCCTGATCGCACCCGACGCGGCCGAGGAGGATCGCGAGGAGGAGGATCCAGCGAGAGGCTCTGACCATGTTTGCGCGAGGGTAGCACGGCGCCGAACCTGAGGACGGGATCCGGCTCAGCCCCTCAATCGACGATGATCCGGGCGTTGCGCTGATACGTCCAGTAGGCGCTCGCCCAGTCGATGAGGACGACCAGGCGGTTGCGAAAGCCGATGAGAAAGAGGAGATGCGCGCTGAGCCAGAACCACCACGCGACGACACCCGTCAGGCGAATGCGGTCGAGATCGACGACCGCCGCCCTACGGCCGATGGTCGCGAGCAGGCCGTGATGCCGATATCGAAAGGATACTCCGGGCTGACCGCGAAGCCTCGCGAGCAGCGTGCGCGCCACGTGGCAGCCCATCTGCTTCGCGGCCGCGGCCGTGCCCGGGACGAGGCCCGAGCCGCGGCCCGAGGCAAGACCCGTGCCGCGGCCCGAGGCCTGCTCGATCCTCGCGAGGTCCCCGGCGACGAACACTTCCGGGCGACCCGGGATGCTGAGGTCGGCCGCGACGGGCACCCGGCCGGCTGAATCAACAGCGATGCCGAGCGCGCGGCCGAGAGGCGATCCGGCGACGCCTGCCGCCCACAGGACGGTCCGCGTCGCGACGGGCTCGCTGCCGATCCGCACGCCGCGCTCCTCGACTGCCGTGATGGGCCGCCCGGTGTGGACCGTGACGCCGAGTCGCTCGAGGTGCCATCGGGCGCTCGCGGAGAGCGCCTCCGGGAAGGCGGGCAGGACCCGCGGCCCGGCCTCGACGAGCAGCACGTGCGCCGTTGCAGGATCGATGCGGCGAAATTCCCTCTTCAGCGTGTGGCGCGCGATCTCGGCAAGCGTCCCGGCGAGCTCGACCCCGGTTGCTCCGCCGCCGGCGATGACGAACGTGAGCCAGGCGTCACGCTCGGCTTGATCCTCGGCGGCTTCCGCGCGCTCGAAGGCCCGCAGCACACGCGCCCGCATCGCGAGCGCGTCCTCGAGCGTCTTCAAGCCCGGGGCGTGGATCGCCCACTCGTCGTGGTCGAAGTAGGCATGTGCTGCGCCTGCCGCGACGACGAGGTAGTCGTAGGACCAGGTCACCTGCTCGAGACCGACCTGCCGGCGCGCGACGTCGATCGAGGTGACCTCGCCCAAGAGCACGGTGACGTTGCGCTGGCGGCGCAGGATGTGACGCAGCGGGGCCGCGATGGAGGGAGCCGCGAGGCCGGCCGTCGCCACCTGGTACAGAAGCGGCTGAAAGGTGTGATGGTTGTGGCGGTCGATGAGCAGAATCTCGGCCGGTGCGTGCCGCAGACCCCGCACGGCCCACAGCCCGGCGAACCCGCCGCCGATCACGAGGATCCGTGGTCGCGCTTGCACTGCTGGTGTCGGGCCTGTGGGGTCGAGTCTGGGGTGTCGCGTCTGGGGTGTCGCGTCTGGGGCGTCGAGCCTGCGCCGAGCGTCGCGAGCGTACTCCAGCGCACCACCTCGAGGCCATCCGGGGGCCGCGTGCGGTGGGCGAACTCGGCCGCGCCGGGGTAGCATTCGCGGACTGTGAACCTCGTGGACCGCGCACGATGTCCTCCACTCGAGCCCTGACCGTCTCGGCGCCGGGGCTCGGGATCTTGCGGGACATCGCCCGCCGGGTGATGCGCGAGCGGCACCTCGCGCCGGAATTCTCTCCTGCGGCGCTGCGGGAAGCCGCGGCGATCGATCGGGCGGCGGCCCCGGCCGCAGCGGGAATCCGCGATCTGCGGGGACGGCCCTGGGCATCGATCGACAACGACGACTCGCGCGATCTCGATCAGCTCTCGGTCGCGGAGCCCCTCTCCGGCGGGGACGTGAAGATCCTGATCGCGGTCGCCGATGTGGATGCGCTCGCTGGGCGAGGATCGGCGATCGACGAGCACGCGCGAGTCAATACGACCTCCGTGTACACCGTGGCGCAGGTCTTTCCGATGCTCCCGGAGAGACTGTCCACCGACCTCACATCGCTCGCCGAGGGCGAGGAGCGGATCGCGATCATCGTCGAGATGGTGGTGAGCGGTGACGGTTCCGTGACGGCCTCCGACGTCTATCGCGCTGTAGTGATCAACCACGCGAAGCTTGCCTACAACGGCGTTGCCGAGTGGCTCGAGGGCGCGGCGCCGCCTCCCGCGAGGCTTGCCGCGGTGCCGGGACTCGAGGAGCAGCTGCGCGTCCAGGACCGGGTCGCCCAGCAATTGAGGCAGGTGCGGCATGCGCACGGCGCGTTGAGTCTCGCCTCGAGCGAGGCGCTCCCGGTGCTCGAGGGCGAGGTGCTGCGCGACCTGCGTCCCGAGGAGCGCAACCGAGCGAAGGAGCTGATCGAGGACTTCATGATTGCCGCGAACGGCGTGACGGCGCGATTCCTCGCGAGCCGGGGCGTCCCGTCCTTGAGGCGCATCCTGCGCACGCCGGAGCGGTGGGGTCGGATCGCCGCGCTCGCCGCCGAGCACGGCGATCAGCTGCCGCCGGCCCCGAGCGCCCGCGATCTCAACCAGTTCCTCCTGCGGCGCCGCCGTGCGGACCCCACGGGCTTTGCGGACCTGTGCCTCGCGGTGATCAAGCTGCTCGGCCGGGGCGAGTACGTGCTCGAGGTGCCGGGCGAGCCCGTCGAGGGGCACTTCGCGCTCGCGGTGAGCGACTACACCCATGCGACGGCGCCGAATCGGCGCTTTCCGGACCTCATGACCCAGCGCCTGCTCAAGCGGGCGCTCGCGGGGGAGCCGCCGCCGTACGGCGAGGCGGAGCTGCGCGCGCTCGCGGCGCACTGCACGGCGCAGGAGGACAACGCGGCGAAGGTCGAGCGGCAGTTGCGCAAGTCTGCCGCCGCGCTGTTGCTGCGCGCTCGCATCGGCGAGCGGTTCGAGGGCATCGTCACCGGCGCCGGCCCGCAGGGGACCTGGGTCCGCATCTCATCGCCAACGGCGGAGGGAAAAGTGATCCGCGGATTCGACGGCCTCGAGGTGGGCCAGCACGTCCGCGTGACTCTCGTGGAGACGGACGTCGATCGGGGATTCATCGACTTTGAGGTCACGCGATCGCCGCGCGTGCCTTGAGGGCGAGTGCGCCGTGTGCCGCCGGCCTATCGATCCGCTACAATGGCTCGCGAGGAAATCTGCAGGGGGGACGGGACATGGCGACCCGGTTGCGGATCGCGCTCATTGCCGTGGTCATCGTGCTCGTGGCATACACGGGCGCCTCGTGGATCATCGGCATCAAGATCCAGAGCCGGCTCGAGGCGAGCGAGCAAGACGCTCTGAAGCGGGCGCCGTACTTGGTTCAGGTCAACCACCTCTACACCCGTGGGCTCTTCACCTCGACCGAGGAGTCCACCTACGGATTCAGCGGGTCGCTCGCGCGACTGAACGTTCCCGGATCCGGTCCCGGCTCGACCGGCGCGCCGCCGCAGCTCACGATTCGCAACAACATTGCCCACGGTCCGCTCCCTCGCCTGCGCTCCATCGGGCTCGCGACGATCGACTCGGAGGTGGTGCTGCCTCAGCGCGCGGCCCTGATGCTCGATGCCGTGCTCGGCACCCATCCGACGGTCAGCGTCCGCACGACCCTCGGGTGGCTCGGGGGGAGCCGGACGCAGATGTCGGTACCGGCCTTTCAGGCTCAGCTGCCGGGCGGTGCGACGGTGAGCTGGCGGGGACTCACCGGCACCGGGGAGATGGGCAAATCGGGCGAGTGGGCCGCAGAGCTCGACTCCGACGGCCTGAGCGCCCGCAACGCGCTCTCGAGCCTCGAGGTGGGTGAGATCCATATCGATGGCCACATGCAGCCCGCCTTCGGCTCGATGAATGTCGGCAACGCCCGCCTCACGCTGGCGAGCCTCGAGGCTCGCACGGCGAACGGTGGGACGACCCTGGTGAAGGGCCTCTCGATCAGCAGCGCGTCCCAGGTCGATGGCGAGTTCGTCAATTCCGAGGTTCGCCTCGCGGCGGACCAGGTGAGCGGCGCGAAATTCTCGTTCTCCCACGTCGTGTACGGCATGCGGGTCCTGCACCTCGAGGGGACGGCGCTCGCCGGGCTCACGCAGGCGGTGCGCCAGGCGCAGATGAACGCCGCCGGGCCGGGCGGCGCCGCGGCGGCTCAGGCGGCGATCCGGGACGCGATGACGCGCTATGGCGCCGATCTCTTGGTCCACGATCCGGCCATCGAGATCCAGAGCCTCGCCTTTGCCATGCCGGAGGGCGAGTTTCACCTCGCGGCGAGCCTCGCCGCGCACGGGATTCGCCGGGAGGATCTGACCGGCGGCGCGGTCGGTCTGATCGCCCTCACGCGCTACCTCGACGGCGCGCTCGAGCTCAGAATCGACGATGCGCTCCTCGCGCGCATCATCGCCTCCTCGCCGCAGGGCCCGACCCTCTCCGCGCGGCTCGACACGCTCGAGAAGCAGGGCTTCCTGCGCCGGGACGGCAGCGCGTGGACGGCTCAGATCGCCTATCATGCCGGCCGGCTCACGATCAACGGCCAGCCGTATCCGCCGGCCGCGGGGCTTTGAGCCGATCGCCGGGAGACGCCGCGCGGCACGGCGCACAGGCCGCAGAGCCAGCACAGGCAGCACAGGCAGCACAGGGAGCACGCGCCGATGCAATACGTACGATTGGGCTCAGCGGGCGTCAAGGTCTCGCGGATCTGCCTCGGCTGCATGAGCTTCGGCTCCGGGTTCGATTGGATGCTGCCGGAGGAGCAAAGCGTCGCGATCGTTCGCAAGGCCCTCGACGCGGGGATCAATTTCTTCGATACGGCCAACGTGTACTCCCTCGGGGAGAGCGAGCAGATCCTCGGGCGCGCCTTGAGATCGTTCGACGTGCGGCGCGAGGAGGTCGTCGTCGCGACGAAGGTGTTCCATCCGATGGGCTCGGGGCCGAACCAGAAGGGGCTCTCGCGCAAGCACCTCTTCGAGGCGATCGATGCCAGCCTGCGGCGGCTCGGCATGGAGTACGTCGACCTCTACCAGATCCACCGCTTCGATCTGGAGACGCCGATCGAGGAGACGCTCGATGCGCTGACGCAGCTCGTCCGCGACGGCAAGGTGCGGTACATCGGCGCCTCGACGATGTCGGCCTACCAGTTCGCAAAGCTGCTGTTCAAGGCCGATGAGCTCGGGCTTGCGCGCTTCATCACCATGCAGAACAACTACAGCCTGCTCTACCGGGAGGAGGAGCGGGAGATGATCCCGCTCTGCCGCGAGGAAGGGGTGGGCCTCATCCCCTACAGCCCCCTCGGCGGTGGGCTTCTCACGGGAAGCCGTCGGGCGGGCACCGTTCGCTCGCACTCGCCGATGGCGCGCGACCGGTTCCGGCGCCCGGCGGACGAGGCGGTGATCGATGCGGTCGCAGCCGTCGCGCAGCAGCGCGGCGTCGGGCCGGCCGAGATCGCGATCGCCTGGCTCCTCGCCCAGCCGGGCGTCACGGCTCCCATTGTCGGTGCGACTAAGGCGAGCCATCTGGAGGACCCGATCAAGGCGCTCGACACGCGGCTCACCGCCGAGGAGACCGCGAAGCTCGAGGGCGCGTACGCGACGCAGCCGCCGCTGCCGGTCTACTTCCGGCCGCCGCCTCCGGAGAGGCCGCCCCGCGCGCGCTGATCGCTGCCGGACGCGAGGCGCGGCCGCCGAGGGTGTACACTCGCTCTTCTCTGGGGTGATCCTGTGTACGGCCGGCCCATCCTCGGTCTCCGCGCTCTCCCGAAGCCCCCCTGGGGCGCGGCGGCCTACTTCGTGCCGGAGCCGGACCGCGAGCCCGAGCGGCCGCGAGTCCCCGATCCCCGCCACGCCGCGCTCGTCGGCCTGCTCGTGACGCTACTGCTCGTCCTCGGCGGAGTGCTGCTCGTCCACGTACTCGGCCGCGTGGCACGGCTTCAGGACTGCGTGATGTCGGGCCGCACCAACTGTGCGCCGATCAGCGCCGACAAGGCGGGCGGTTAGCCGCGCGCGCTCGCCGATCACGGTAAGACCCATTATTCTGACGGGGTTCGGACTGACCGGCGAGGGCCCCGCGGGCGCCTCGGCCGGCGCTCGAGGGGGCAGGCGATCGCATGGGCACACCGAGATTCCTGACGAGACTCACCGATCAGCTGCGCAAGGACGTGGGCGGTGAGGGTGGACGCGGAAGATTCTTCCGGCTGATCTTCACCGTGGCGACCGTCTTTTGCATCGGCTCGCTCCTTGAGATCGGCCGGATCGCCTGGGCGCTCGGGCATGGGACGGTCTGGGTGAACATCCGGGGCCTTCCCTTGAGCCACAGCGACATGTACACCGCGATTGCGCTTTCGGCGGTCGTCGCGGTTTGCTCGGCGGGAATCGTCGTCTTGCTGCTGCAGTCGATCCGGGGCTCGAGGTAGCCGCGCCTCGCGAGTGCCGAGCCCTCGACCCGTCACGTCCTGCGCAGGCGCGAGCGCTCGCAGCGCTTGCGGTCGCGCTCGGCGATGTAGACGGATTTGCCCATGATCATGCGCTCGAGCGTGGCGCGCGCCTGCGGGACCTGCAGTCCGACCGGCATCGAGGCGAGGATCGCCTCGCCCCGCGCGCGCAGTTCCGGCTCGAGCTCCGGCGTGTTGAGGATGTAGAGGTCGTTGTGGCGAATGCCGCGCAGCACCAGCCGCCCGGCGTCGAGCGGATCCATCCCGGGAGGAGGCCCCATGCGCCGCATGGCGGCCCGCATCCTCGCCATCATCTTGGGGTCCGGCGGCGGCCGGCCCACCGCCGGATCGCTGAGCGAGGCCGGCCGGTTGCGGCTCGACTCGCCGATGTCGGTGTTGACGATGCCCGGACAGAACACCGAGACGCCGATCGCGGTCCCCGCGAGCTCAGCGCGCAGCGCCTCCATCATGCCGACCACGGCGAACTTCGAGGCAGAGTAGATGCCCGGGCCGTCATCGACGATGAGCCCGGCGATCGAGGAGGTCGCGACGATCTGGCCTCCCTCCCCGTGAGCGCGGATCCGCGGCAGGAACGCGTGCACGCCGTTGAAGACGCCGGTCACGTTGACGCCCATACCCCAGTCCCAGTCGTTGTACGTCGCGGTGGTGAGCGGCGCGAAGACGGCGACGCCCGCGTTGTTGACGAGCACGTGGATCTTGCCGAAGACCCGCTCGGCCTCGGCCGCCGCCTGCTCCATGCCCGGTCGGTCGGTGACATCGACGCTGATCGCGTGCACGCGGCCTGCGGCGCCCCGCAGGGCCTGCATCGCCTGATCGAGGTGGCGCGGCGTGCGGTAGGTGATGACGACTTTCATTCCCGCCTCGGCGAACGCGCGTGCCATGCCGAGGCCGATGCCGCTGTCGCCTCCCGTGATGAACGCGACCTTGCCATCGACGTCCCGCATCGGGATCTTCACGTCCGGGCAGTCCCCAGCGGCTCGAGGCGCCGCCGCGACGGGCAGCAGGGCCGCTGTGCCGGCCGCCGCGAGCGCGC
>JASHTK010000025.1 GCA_030040575.1 Gammaproteobacteria bacterium | reverse complement strand
GAACGAGCGCAGCTGGTCCACCATGGTGTTGATGGCCTCCTTCAGCTGCAGGATCTCGCCGCGCACGTCGACCGTGATCTTGCGGGAGAGATCCCCGCTCGCGACGGCGATCGTCACCTCGGAGATGTTGCGCACCTGGCCGGTGAGGTTGTTCGCCATGTAGTTGACGTTGTCGGTCAGGTCCTTCCAGGTGCCCGCCGCGCCCGGCACGATCGCCTGGCCGCCGAGCTTGCCCTCGGTGCCCACCTCGCGCGCGACGCGCGTCACCTCCGAGGTGAACGCGCTCATCTGTGCGATCATCGCGTTGACGACGGTCGCCGAGCGCAGGAACTCGCCCTCGAGCGGGCGGCCGTCCACCTCGAGCGGCATCGCCTGCGACAGATCGCCCTTGGCGAACGCGGTGATCGCGCTCGTCACCTGGGCGGTGGGCCAGAGCAGATCCTGGATCAGCGTGTTGACCGAGATCTCCATCTCGCGCCACGCTCCGCCGTGCCGGCCGCTCGAGACCCGATGCTGCGTCTTGCCTTCCTTGCCGACCGTCTGTCCGACTCGCTTCAGCTGCTCGGCGAGCTGCTCGTTCGAGGCGACGATCTCGTTGAAGGTGTCGGCGATCTTGCCGGCGAGCCCGACCTCATCGCTCGGCAGTCGGACCGAGAAGTCTCCGTCGCGCACGGCTTGCACGACGCGCAGCAGCTCGCGCAGGTCGAGCCTGCCGAGCTGCGGGGTCTCCCCGTTGCCAACCGGTTTGCCGACCGGCGCCGTGCGGCGGCGCGTCGCCTCATGTGTTCGCATCGGGGGGCTCCAGGACCAATGGGTTGCGGGGACTGCGTCCGCAGGGCCGGGGGAGGGACGGCATGACGGTGGTCTCAGGCACGGGCGAAACTACCCCCGGCACGGGCCTCGTTCGGGCGCGTGCACATGCGACTGGAGTTCCCCCGGGGAATCGTTCTTGGGCGGTCGAGCCGCCCTGGTCGGGCAAAATAGCAGAAGAGCACGGCCGCGCAAGCTCCTTTGGGCTCACCGACCTCTCAAGCCGCGGGGACGCCGGCGGATGTCACCGTCGTGCGACGTCGGTCGAGGCCCGGCGCCGCCGAGACTCGCGCCGCGAGGCGATGGACCGCGCACGGCACGACGCGATTCATGGTGCGATGCAGCATACGCCTTGGTGCAGGCCGCCCGCGCCGCTCGCGCCGCCCGCGCCCGTCGGGCTCAGAGCCGGATCACGAGGCGAGACCCTCGGCGGCGAGCTGCTCGGCCTGATACTCCCGCTGCAGGGCGCCGACCAGCTCATCGAGCTTGCCGTCCATGATCTCCTCGAGCTTGTAGAGCGTGAGGTCGATGCGGTGGTCGGTGACGCGGCCCTGGGGGAAGTTGTAGGTGCGGATGCGCTCGGACCGGTCGCCGCTGCCGACCTGCAGTCGCCGGGAGTGCGCTTGCGCGCTTTGCTGGCGCTCCTCCTCGGCGGCCTTGAGCCGCGCCTTGAGCAAGGCCATGGCGCGGGAGCGGTTCTTGTGCTGCGAGCGCTCGTCCTGGCACTCGACGACGAGCCCCGTCGGCAGGTGGGTGATGCGCACCGCCGAGTCGGTCTTGTTCACGTGCTGTCCACCGGCGCCCGAGGATCTGAACGTGTCGATCCTCAGGTCGGAGGGGTTGAGCTCGATCTCATCGACCTCGTCGAGCTCGGGAAGGATGGCGACCGTGCAGGCGGAGGTGTGAATGCGGCCCTGCGCCTCGGTCGCGGGCACGCGCTGCACGCGGTGCGTGCCGGACTCGAACTTCAAGCGCGAGAAGGCCCCGGCGCCGGCGATGCGGGTGATGATCTCCTTGTAGCCGCCGTGCTCACCGGGGCTCTCGGCGAGGATCTCCACCGTGAAGCCCTGCGACTCCGCATAGCGCGAGTACATGCGCAGCAGATCGCCCGCGAAGATCGCGGCCTCATCCCCGCCCGTTCCGGCGCGCACCTCGAGGAAGACGCTCCGCTCGTCCCGCGGGTCCCGCGGAACGAGCATCCCTTTGAGCTCCTCCTCCACCGCGCCGAGCGCGCCGCGCACGCGGCCGAGCTCCTCCTCGCCGAGCGCGCGCATCGAGGCATCGGCGTCGGCGCGCAGCTCCTCGGCCGCGGCGAGCTCGCTCTCGAGGCGATGCAGCTCGCGGTAGCGATCCGCGAGCGGCTTCAGTCGCGCGTACTCCTTCGACAGTTCGCGGAACTGCTGCGAGCGGCCGGCCGTCTCGGGCGCGGCCAGCAGCCGCCCGACCTCCTCGAAGCGGTCGGCGATCCTCTCGAGACGCTGGTGAATGGATTCCTTCATGCGCGCGCGGAATTCTCCGGGATCATGCGGTGGCGCGAAAGAGGCTATAGTGGGCTCATGGCTCCCCTCTCGCGCACCGCGGCCGTCTGCGCCGCCGCTCTCGCGGTCCTCTCTGTCGGCTGTTCCACGGCGCCCGCTCGCCGCGCGCAAGTCGCGCCCGCACCGGATGCCAACGCGCTCACCGTGATGGCGGAGGTGGCGCTCGAGAAGGGCGACTGCCGCACCGCCGCCCAGGATTACGCGACGGCGGCGAGCCACGGCCCGGTGGACCTCGCCCGGCGCGCGAGCCAGGTCGCGATCGCCTGCCAGGATCTGCCGGCGGCGTGGCAGTCCGCGGAGCGCTGGCGAGCGCTCGCGCCGCACGACAACCAAGCCTCCCTCATCTACGGGACCGTCGCGCTCACCCTGTACCGGATCCCGCAGGCGCGCGCCGCATTGACGCCGATCGTCGAGGCCTCGGGCCCGAACGCCGAGCGCGACGAGCTCTCCCTCGTTCAGCTGCTGAGCGACGATCCGGACATCGGCGCGACCACGACGCTCGAGGCGCTCGGCAAGACGGTCGGCGCGGGCTCCTCTTCGGTGGTCCTCGCGGCATTCAGCGCGCTCGCGCTCGAGGCGTACGACTTCGATCTCGCGCAGCAGCTCGCGCAGCAGGTGCTTGCGCGCGATCCCCGCTCGGGCAGCGCGCTCGGGCTCCTGGCGCGCGTGCGCGCGCTCGATGGGGACGCCGACGGTGCCATCGCCGCCGCGCGCGAGGCGATGCGGGTCGATCCGGACGGCAGCGCGTTCGAGCTTGCCGACACCCTCACCGGGCTCGACCGGCTCGAGGAGGCGCGGCAGGAGCTCGAGCGGCTGCGGGGAGCCGGCGTCTCCTCGGACGAGATCGACGGCCGCCTCGCGTTGCTCGCCTACCAGAGCGGGGACATGGCCGATGCGCGCCGCCGCTTCGCCGACCTCGTGGACCAAGGGGCGGCGGGCGATTCCGCGCTCCTGTATCTCGGGGACATCGCGGCGCGCTCCGGAGATGAGGAATCGGCGCTCACCGACTACCGGCAGCTGAGCGAGACGCCGCTCGCGCTCACGGCGGGGACCCGCGCGGCGGGCATTCTGCTCGATCAGGGCAATCGCAGCCAGGCGCTCGGCGTGTTCGACAGCTACGAGAGCGAGCACCCCGAGAACGGGGTCGACGTCGCGCTCTCGAAGGCGGACCTCTTTGCGGACCACGGCGACGTATCGGACGGGCTCGCCTTCATCGCGGCAGCGCTGCAGCAGTTCCCCGAGCAGCCGCGGCTCGAGTACGAGCGCGCGACGCTCCTCGAGCGGGCCGGACGGGTGCGGGACTCCGTGCAGGCCTTCGAGCAGATGCTCCGCGAGCGCCCGAGCGATCCGAATCTCATGAACGCACTCGGCTACACGCTCGCGGATCACGGCATGCAGCTCTCGAAGGCCGAGTCGCTGATCCGCAAGTCGCTCGCGGCGACGCCCGACAATCCGGCCGTCCTCGACAGCTTGGGGTGGGTGCGGCTGCGGCGGGGCGATGCCCCCTCGGCGCTGCCCCTGCTCGAGCGGGCCTACACGATCAGCCGCGATCCGGAGATCGCCGCGCACTGGGGCGAGGCGCTCTGGGCGAGCGGCCGGAAGCTCGAGGCACGCAAGGTCTGGGCCGATGCGCTCGCACACGACCCGGACTCGCAGGCGCTCAAGGACACGGTGCATCGACTGGTGCCGCCCGGATCGAGCTGATGCGCACGGTCGCGGCCGCAGCGCCTCGGGACGGACCGCTCGCATCGCTCGTGCTCCTCGCGGCGCTCGGCTTGATCCCGCTCGCCGGGTGCGTGTCGGCGCCGCCCCGCGCGCTCACGGTGCTCGCTCCCTGGCCACAGCGCCGAGCGCAGCTGCAGTCGCTCGATCCGTTCGGGCTCACGGGCCGTGTTGCCGTGGCCGCCGGAGGCGAGGGCTTCAACGCTCATCTCGACTGGCAGCAGCACGCGGGCCGCAGCCTGCTCGAGTTGAGCGGCCCGCTCGGCGTCGGGGGAGTGCAGGTCGTCGCGAGCGGCGAGACGCTCGAGGTCGAGACCGCCGAGGGGCGGCGGCTCACGAGCGAGGAGGCGCACGCGGAGCTCGCGCAGAAGCTCGGGTTCGATCCGCCGCTCGGGAGCCTGCGGTACTGGGTCCTCGGAGTGCCGGATCCCGCGAGCCCCGCCGCGGAAACGGTCGGCGCCAATCAGCGGCTCGCCTCGTTGCAGCAGGGCGGCTGGCAGATCGTCTATTCCGCGTACACGAGCACGGGGGGCGATTGGTTGCCGCAACGCATGGCTCTGCACCGCGGCGATGTGCGCGTGCGGCTCGTCGTCGACCGCTGGCAGCCTTGACCCGGGAGGCTCGGCAAGCCGGACATGGCCGCACCCGATGAGACGCGCTGGCCCGCGCCGGCGAAGCTCAACCTCTTCCTGCACGTGACCGGCCGGCGCGCCGACGGCTATCACGACCTGCAGACGCTCTTTCAGCTGATCGACCTCGAGGACACGATCGGCGTCACGCTGCGCGAGGACGGCGCGATCGAGCGGCTGAGCGGTCCGGCCGGGGTGGCGCCGGATGCGGATCTCGCGGTCCGTGCGGCGCGGGCGCTCAAGGCCGCAACGGGCTGCCGGCTCGGCGCCTCGCTGCGGGTGATCAAGCGCATTCCGATGGGCGGCGGGCTCGGCGGCGGCAGCTCCGATGCCGCGACTGCGCTCCTCGCGCTCAACCGGCTCTGGCGCTGTGGGCTGCCCCTCGAGCGCCTCGCCGAGCTCGGCCTCGCGCTCGGATCCGACGTGCCCGTCTTTGTCCGCGGCGCCTCGGCCTGGGCCTCGGGCCGTGGGGAGGCGCTGGTCCCGGTCGAGCTGCCCGAGCGCTGGTACCTCGTCGTCGATCCGGGGGTGGCGGTCTCGACGTCCCAGGTCTTCCAGATGCCTGAATTGACACGAAATACTCCCCTCATCACAATACGCGCCTTTTTCGAGTCCGGCGGTCGCAACGACTGCGAGCCGGTCGTGCGGAAACTGTCTCCGGAGGTGGGCGAGGCACTCGACTGGCTCGCGCGGCTCGCGCCGGCCCGGCTCACCGGGACCGGGTCGTGCATCTTCGCCAGCTTCGGGAGCGCCATCGACGCCGAGCGCCTCGCGGCGCGCGTGCCGGATCGCTGGCGAGCCTTTGTCGCGCGCGGCTTGAATGTCTCGCCGCTGCGCGAGCGCCTCGGCGCCTGAAAGGCGAGTCGCGGCGCGCGCATCGCGGCTGCGCGGGATGCCCGCCTGCGCCGGCTCGCGTAGCATGGAGCGTGCGGCGGGCGAGGCGGGGCCGCGAGCACGCGCCAGGGAGGGTTGGCCTGAAGTATCGCGAATGTTGGGGTGTCGCCAAGTGGTAAGGCAGCGGGTTTTGGTCCCGCCATACGAAGGTTCGAATCCTTCCACCCCAGCCATGAGTGGGCCCGGATGAGCAACGACGACACCATTGCGCTCTTCGCGGGCAACGCGAACCCGCAGCTCGCACAGGAGATCGCGCGACACCTGACGATGCCGCTCGGCCGCTCGTACGCCGGGCGCTTCAGCGACGGCGAGGTGAACATCGAGCTCATGGAGAACGTGCGCGGGCGCGATGTGTTCATCATCCAGCCGACGTGCCCTCCGGTGAACGATCACCTGATGGAGCTGCTCGTGATGGTCGATGCCTGCCGGCGGGCATCCGCGGCGCGCATCACGGCCGTCGTGCCGTACTACGGCTATGCGCGCCAGGACCGCCGGCCGCGCGCGACGCGCTCCGCCATCACGGCGAAGCTCGTCGCGAACATGATCTCGAGCGCCGGAGTCGATCGGCTGCTCGCGGTCGACCTGCATGCGGATCAGATCCCGGGGTTCTTCGACATCCCGGTGGACAACGTGTACGCCTCGCCGGTGCTGCTCGGAGATGTGTGGAGACAGGGTTATCGCAACATGATCGTGGTATCCCCCGATGTGGGCGGCGTCGCGCGCGCGCGGGCGCTCGCCAAGCGCCTCGACGATGCGGATCTCGCGATCATCGACAAGCGCCGGCCGCGGCCGAACGAGTCGAAAGTGATGAACATCATCGGCGAGGTGGACGGCAAGACCTGCGTCCTCGTCGATGACATGGTGGATACGGCGGGCACGCTGTGCCAGGCGGCGCAGGCCCTGAAGGACGAGGGCGCGGTGAAAGTCGTCGCGTACATCACGCACGCGCTGCTCTCGGGAGATGCCGTGACCCGCATCGCGAGCTCGGCGCTCGATGAGCTCGTCGTGACGGACACGATTCCGCTCTCCGGGGCTGCGAGCCGGTGCGGCCGCATCCGCCAGCTGTCCGTCGCGGCGCTGCTCGCCGAGACCATCCGCCGCATCCGCGACGAGGAGTCGGTGAGCTCGCTGTACGTCGATTGATTCGAGAGAAGTTGGCCGCTGCTGGCCATGAGGACTGTCAACATGCGCGTTTCATTCGTGTTCGGCGCGGACCGCCGCGACAAACAAGGCAAGGGTGCGAGCCGCCGCCTGCGTCACAGCGGCAAGGTTCCGGCCATTCTCTACGGGGGCGGGGAGCCGCCCCAGCCGCTCGTGCTCGACCAGCAGAACCTGCTCACGATGATCAGCGACGAGAAGTTCTACTCCTCGATCGTGCAGATCAAGATCGAGGACCGGGCCCAGGAGGCGATCGTCAAGGATGTGCAGATGCACCCGGCCCGCCACGTCGTGGTGCACGTCGATCTGCAGCGCGTGGTGGAGAGCGAGAAGATCCGCATCCGCCTGCCGATCCACTTCCGCAACGAGGCGGTCGCGCCCGGCGTCAAGACGCAGGGGGGGCTCGTGTCCCACATGGAGACCGACGTCGAGGTGACGTGCTTGCCGAAGGACCTGCCCGAGTACCTGGAGATCGACCTCTCCGAGATGAGCCTCAACGACACGAGATTCCTCGCGGACATCCCGCTCCCCCAGGGAGTGGTCATCACGGACCTGGTGCACGGGAAGAACCGGCCGGTCGTCTCCATCCACAGCCCGCGTGCGGAGGAGCCCGAGCCCGTGCCCGCCGAAGTGGCGGCGGCTGTCCCCGCCGAGGGCGCGGCGGCGCCCGCTGCCGGTGCGACCCCGGCGGCTGCGGCGGCTGGAGCGCCGGCGGCTGCTGGA